>SVTB01000016.1 GCA_015064015.1 Oscillospiraceae bacterium
ATCCTGAGCCTTTTCTGCGTTGCCTGCGGGACGGGCCAGCCCCCCGAGGAAACCGAGGCAGAGTCCATCTACGTCATGACCATGGCCGAGGTCAAGTCCTCCATCAACAGCAAAACAACCGATGATTTTATCGAAACAGAGGAAATCACGGATTACGTAAGGATCACCGTCAAGGATCACGGTCATATCATCCTTCGCCTCCGTCCCGACGTAGCACCTATCACCGTTGCCAATTTTCAAAAACTTGTGGGTGAGCACTATTACGACGGTGTCACCTTCCACCGCATTTACAAGGGCTTTATGATCCAAGGTGGTGATCCTGACGGCGATGGCTTGAGCGATCCTTCCATCCCCGGTATTAAAGGAGAATTTTTCTCCAACGGTGTTGCCAATAATCTAAGCCATGTCCGCGGAGTTATTTCCATGGCTCGCACCAACCTTCCCAACAGCGCCTATTCCCAGTTTTTCATCTGCGATGCGAATTCCACCTTCCTCGATGGCAATTACGCCGCCTTTGGTTACGTGGTGGCCGGCCTTGAAACGGTAGATTCCATTGCAAGCGTGGAGGTACAATATCAAGGAAATGAAAAATCCGACCCCATCGAGGACGTGGTCATGGAAAAGGTGTGTTTCGTTAGCCCTAAATAATCTCCGCCGAGATATTCACATGAATTGTTGTTTATCAGGGGCTTTGCCCCTGAACCCCACCAAGAACCTTTTTGAAAAAAGGTTCTTGGAACTCTAAAAACTTTAATACATATCAGTTTATTTTAAAAGTTTTGAAGGGTTCCAAGGGAAACTTTTTTCAAAAAGTTTCCCTTGGCCGTACCCCTACAAACAACAATTTATCGCCCTTACAAAACCAAAGACCCCTATAATTTATCAAAATAAGCCACAGAAAGGAAAAGAAGCCATGCAAAAAAAGATTTCTGTCAAAAAGACTCTCGCCGCACTGCTGGCTCTCGTCATGTTAGTAGGAACCTTAGCCGTTCTGCCCGTGACCGTCTCGGCCGCCGCTACCATTGAGTCCTGCGCCCCGAAAGGCACCGCCAACATAGCCGTTGGCTCGGTGGTGACCGTGTCGAATTGCACAGCCAACCGCGCCGGTGCTCAGAACAGCTATGAAATGCCCACCGAAAACTGGTCTAAAGCTATGCTGGTGGACGGTAAGCTGAACAACGGCTGGTCTACTGATCCTTACGACAAGGAAACAGACCGGAGCGAACCCGTAACCGTTACCTTGAAGTTCCCCACACCTTCGGAGATCTCTTGCGTGGCGCTTTTCCCCAACGGATGCTTCCCTGCCAAATATACCGTCTCGATCTCGGCTGACGGTAAGGCTTATACCAAGATAGCCGATGGCACCTGCGACGTGGGACAACCCACCGAGCCCGCCATTCATAGCTTTGCCGCTACCACCGCCTCTTATGTACAAATTCATGTGACTGAGCGTAGCCACACCGTCACGGGCGACGGCGCTTTGGTGCAGTTCGGTGAAATCGCGGTTTACGGCAAGGCGGAAGCCGCCATGTCCACCCAGCGCAAAGCCTACGAGCTTTTGGTAGGGGACACGGATACCATCTCCCCCACCTTCATCGGCGTTGGTAGTGATACTCCTACCGTCACCTATCAAAGCAAAGACAACTCGGTGGTGACCGTAGATGCAACCGGTAAAATCACCGCCAAGAAATTGGGCAAGACCACAATTACCGTCTCTTGTGCATCCCTCGGCATGACCACAGAGGTCAGCGTGTCTGTTGTTGAGAAAAGGTTTGATTTCGACGATAATATTCTCATCTCCATCTTTTGGCCCCCCACACCCGAATACATCACCGACGAGCAGTATAAGCTGATCGCCGATGCCGGTGTCAACTGGGTACTTGGCGCAGGCGAAGAAACTTTGGCAACCCCCGAAAACCAAGCCAAGATGCTGGAGCTGTGTGCAAAGTACGGCATCGGCATGACAGTATCCGACGGTAGCTTCGGCCGTAATCTGTTGGGCAAGTCCGAGGCACAGATCGCCGAATATGTCAACAGGTATAAAAATGTCCCCGGCGCTTACGGCTTCTACATACTTGATGAGCCCTTCAACGCCAACGAGTTTGTTCCCGCTTATATTGCTCTGAAGAAAGCCGCTCCCGACGCTTATATGCACCTCAACTTCCTGCCCGGTCACGCCTATTCCTCCCAAAAGCAGTATTACAGCCAGATAAACGACTGGGCAACCCTCTGCGCCAACTCGGGCTACCCCCTGGACTACATCATGTTCGATCATTATCCCTTCCTGCTTCAGCCCGGGGTGATGGCCCGCGATACCTTCATGGCCAATATGCGCACGGTTCACAATGTAGGTCTTGATAATGACGTAAAAACCGGTTTGTATATCCAAACCGTCCGTCAAGATGTGGCTTTCCGCCGCCCTACCGATTCCGAGATTCGCTACGAAATGTATCTCTCTTTGGCCTTCGGCTTCAAACAACTCTCCTTCTTTACTTGGTTTACTCCCATCAACCGTTCCGAGCCCTTCTCTGACGGTATCATTTCTGCCGACGGTAAGCCCAACGCTCATTACGAGACTATCAAGACCATTAACCACGAGATTTTGGCGATTGGCGAGACGCTTGTGAAGTGTGATGCGCTGGAGATCTACCTTAACGGAGAAAGTTGGGGACAGCCCTCCATTCCCGAGGATTTCTTTGTTCAGCCCACAGACAAAAAGAACTATACGGTGTCCTTCCTCCGCCACAAGGAGAGCGGCCGCAACTACCTCATGGTAGTCAACAATGACTTCGCTCGCAAGCAGAGCCTTACTCTGGAATTTGACAAGGCGATCACGTCTCTTTCTGAGGTCAGCCGTGTGGACGGTTCCCTCAAGGCGCTGAAAATGGACGGTCAAAAGCTGAATCTTGATTTGGCCGCAGGCGACGGTATGCTCATCGCGCTTCCCGAGGGCTTTGACCACCATAAACCCGCTGACACCTCCAAACCCTCCGCTAATACCAATCTTGCCACCCTGCCCGGTGCGTCGGTTTCTGCAACCACCTCCAAGGGCTCCGGCGGTTACTATATCGACCTGCTCACCGACGGCGAGCGCTTCTCCAATGGCGCTTCCATGGGCTGGTCCTCCAATGACAGAGAAGCAGGACAGATCAACCTTGATCTGGGTGCCGTTCGTCAAATCAACCGCGTAGATCTCTATCCCTGCGGTGACCAGTTCGATTATGGCAGAACCTTCCCTTCTGAATTCACCCTCTCCGTCTCCGCTGACGGAAAAGCCTATACTCCCGTGGCCGAAATCAAGGATTACAAGGTAAAGGGCGACGTAGGCTGTAGCATCACCTTTGACCAAGTTTCCGCGCAATATATCCGCATTGACACCCCAAAAGGACGCCGCGCTGTTACCCTTTGCGAGATCGAAATCTACAACGATAACGGTACTGTGGGGGAGATGCAGGCTGTGGGGCAGATCATCGGTGAAGATATGATCGTGGATTACGAGGACGGCGATAATATCGCTCTCAAAAAGCCCACCTACGTTTCCTCCGCCGCTCCCGACACGCCCTATATGCAATGGGGCTGGTCTCAGAGCTATATCAACGACGGTATCGCGGGCTCCGGTAACGGCTACACCTCCAACGTAGGTCTCAACCCTACGCCGGATGCCACTGAATATGTCATTGTTGATTTCGGTGATCTCTTCGCGCTGGAGCAGATCAAGATCACACCTCTCGGTGCCTTCCCCGAGGATTATACCCTGGCGGTTTCCACCGACGGCAAAACTTGGACGGATATCTTTAAGGCCACAGGCGCACCCAGTCCCTCCGAAGCGGTTGTCGTTACGCCCGAAGGCGGTAGCAGCAACGCTCGCTTCCTCCGTTTTATGGGCACCAAGCTTCGCGGAGGCGGCAACGATGGTTACCTCCTGCAGTTCAGCGAAATCGAGGCCTACGGTAAGCCCATATGCGATAAGTCTGTGATAGAAAATGTCATTTCTCTGTATATGGAAAAGGTAGGCGACGAAAGTGCTGCGGCATACACCGATGCCAAGGCGGCTTTGGAAGACACCACCCTAACCCAGTCTCAAGCCAATGATTTCGCGCAAAAGCTTTATGCGCTTCTCCCCCCCGAAGAACCCACCGAACCCGAAACCTCTGCTCCCACCGAGCCCGTGGTCACCGAGCCTCAGACCTCGAATCCCGGTGATGCTACTGCGGAGGCCACGGATCCCGCTGTCACCGAAACCAATGCGCCCGTAGATGAAAATGACACCGGATGCGCGTCCGTGGCAGCACTGTCTCTGCTGGCCCTCCTGCCTCTGTCCTGGTGGGGTCTGCGAAAGAAAAGAGATTGATATTTCCCCTCCAAACACTATGATGTAAGGCACATCCTGTCATCATGAAAAGCCCCCAAGCAAAAGCTTGGGGGCTCCCTTTTTTTAAATACCTGAAGGATTGAAATCCACGCTTAAGGTAGGGCGGCGGGACCCTTGGTGTCCTCCCGCGAAGCTGCAAAGCAGCGTCGCAAAAAGGGCGCGGGCTCGCTTATTGAAACGGCATTTCACTACCATCCGCATCCGATAGACGCTGTCCACGCGGTAAACAGGCGCTTCAAAAGGGCCAAAAGCTACCACAGGCACGTCGGAAAAACTCTCCTTGCACTGCCCTGACAGCTCTTCCGCCAGGCGGAGAGCGGCTTTTTGCAGTTCTTTTTCATCAGGGGAGGTCAAGGTCAATAGCACGATATCACAGAAGGGTGGGAAGACCAACAAGCGGCGGAGCTTGATCTCCGACTCAAAGAAGGTTTCATAGTCCTGTCTGCACGCCAGCTTGATCACGTCATGGTCAGGGTTCATGGTCTGAATCACCGCCAAGCCTTGTGTATCCCCTCTCCCTGCGCGGCCAATCACCTGTGTGAGCATGGAAAAAGTACGTTCGGCGGCACGGTAGTCATCCAAGTACAGGGAGGCATCGGCCAGCATCACGCCCACCAAAGTCACATAAGGGAAGTCGTGACCTTTGGTGACCATTTGGGTGCCCAAAAGAATGTCCGCCTCTCGGTTGCGGAAGCTTCCCAGCAGATCGTGATAGGCGGTTTTGGTGGCAGTGGTATCCGCATCCATACGCATGATCTTGGCATCGGGCATCAAATCGCCAAGCTCTTGCTCCACCCTTTGAGTGCCATATCCCATGCGTACCAAATGGGGGGATCCGCATTCGGGACAGTCTGTCGGAACACGGCGGCGGGTACCGCACCAATGGCAGATCAGCTCGCCGTCGGTATAGTCCCCTTTTTTGGTATGGTAATTCATAGCCACCGAGCATCGCGGGCAGGTAACGGCCTTGCCACAGCTGCGACAAACCAAACGGGTACTATAGCCGCGACGATTGAGAAACAACACGGATTGGCGATCCTGTCCAAAGGTCTCCACCAGCATTTCTGTCAGACGGTGGCTGAGAGGAGAGGTGTTGCCCAGCAAGGACTCGCCCCGCATATCTACGATTTCCACCCGGGGGAGTCCACCCCGACCGTAGCGTTTTTTCATGGTGATCAGGGTATACTTTCCCTCTTTTGCCTTCTGATAGCTTTCCAAAGAGGGAGTGGCTGAGGCCAAAAGCAACAAGGCTTTATGGGTTGCGCAGCGGTAGCGGGCAATATCGCGGGCATGATATTTTGGATTCATGTCGGATTTATAGGTGTGCTCCTGCTCCTCATCCATGATCATCATACCCAGATTTTGAACAGGCGCGAAAACCGCCGAACGGGTACCAATCACCACCCTCGCATCTCCGCTGAGAATCCGCAGATGGGAGGCTTGGCGTTCTCCCGCAGACAATGCCGAATGGATCACCGCCACCTGTTCGCCGTAGCGAGCACAAAAAATAGAGAGCATTTGCGGTGTCAGGGAAATTTCGGGCAGAAGGACAATGACACCCTTGCCATGATCCAGCATATCGTCGATCATTTCCAGCATCACGCAGGTCTTGCCGCTTCCCGTAACACCGTGGAGCAGAGCGGCCTTGGCTTCTCCCGAATGTGCCAATTCCTTCAATACAGACAGCGCCTCGGCTTGCTCATCGCTGAGCGCGTGGGGGATACGGCTTCCCTTACCACACATGGGAGGCAATCCCAATACGGGGGGGAGCTGTACAACAGTGGAGGATTTCAGAATGCCCTTTTGGACGAGCGCATCAAATTGCGGTTTGCTTGATCCCGATGCTTCACAGAGAGCCTTCCGGGGCATTTCACGCTCCCCTTCAAGGAGGGCTCGAATCACCGCCTTTTGCTTTTCGGAGGAAAGCTTTTTATAATCCGCGCTTTGCCCATCCAAAATTTTTTCTGCCTCATCCCGGCTACAGGCCAAACAATAAACTTCTTCGGTAGGGGGTTCGGGCTGCTTAAGAACCATTTCTTTACGAATCAGCCCCAAGGTGCTCAGTCGATCCACCGCAGTTTGAGCTTGCGCTCCGAAATGATGCTTGATGCTTTGGAGGGATATGGGATGATCCTTGGGGATATAATCATAGACCATCAGCTCTCCCGTTGTCAGCGACCCGGGAAGTCCCGAAGCCTCGGGAGGCAGGGCGCGGTAATACTCCATGAGCTTGGCCATCACCGCGGCAGGTACCACGGTACGAACAGCCTCGCCCAGCGTACATAAGGTCTGCTCCTTCAAATAAAAGCAAAGAGACAGCTGTTCCTCATCCAAGCGCCAACGCTCGGCGCAAAGCGCGGTGATGGGCTTGACATCATAATCCGAGAGCCAGCCTTCAGCGTCCTCAGGAGGGCATACCTCAGTCACCACGCCCATCTGCTTGCGGTTGCCCTTGCCGAAGGGCACCGTGACAAAAGCGCCTTTTTCCACATCCCCCTTCATATCCGAGGGAATATAGTAGGTATACGGACGGTCAATGGAAAAGGGATTGTCCAATATGTACACCTTGGCTGTAGCATACAGCCCCAGCGGCATCACACAACCTTCTTGACCAGATCTGTTCACAGCGGCACCTCCTTATCCCGATAATGAAAGGCTGTGCCCCAAAAGGGGCACAGCGATGGTTTTAAATCTCTTCCTCAGTTTCTTCGCCTTCGAAGCCTTCTTCGACTTCTTCGGCAGCGGCAGTCTCGTCCTCGGCACCGTCTTCCGCAAAGTTCATGTCGGGATACTCATACATTTCCTCATACTTGCGGCGAAGTCCTTCC
The DNA here is from genome assembly GCA_015064015.1 of Oscillospiraceae bacterium. Classification (GTDB taxonomy): domain Bacteria; phylum Bacillota; class Clostridia; order Oscillospirales; family CAG-272; genus CAMEON01. The sequence goes on from SVTB01000016.1 coordinate 7,201, forward strand.
AAAATGGCTTGCTCGGCAGCCTCCTGCTCAGCGGGATCCTTGTGCACGATATTATACTTGCCCTCATAGATACGGCCAATGGCAATCTTGACGGCCTTCTCGTCGCGTACTTCCTTGTCAATCATGGTATTCATGGGCTTATCGCCGTCCTTGGAGCCCGATGCGGCACGCTCGGCCTCCTCGCGCTGATGCACGTACTCATTGGTGATCATGCGAGCGCACTTAGCGGTTGCCAAGGCAATCTCATAACGGTTGTACTCGCCCTTGCTCAGATCATTGATGGTAGGGTAAATCATAATGCTTGTGTTCTCCTTGTATATACAGATATTTTTTCGTTATGATTCAGCGTCTTCTTCGTCGGCATCAGCCTCGGTGTCGCTGTCGCTGTTGTTAAGACGGTTGGCAATGGTTTCGGTTTGGAGGGCAGACAAGATCACGTGTTCAGAATCCGTGATCACCACGGCACGGGTCTTGCGGCCGCAGGTTACGTCAATAATACGTCCGTCATCTTTGGCATCTTGGATAAGACGCTTCACGGGAGCGGAATCCGGGCTGACCAATGTCACTACCCGCTCAACGGCTACCATGTTGCCGTATCCGATATTGATAAATTTCATATGGCACTCCTTTTCTTCAGATCACTCAATGTTTTGGATCTGCTCACGGATCTTCTCAAGCTCACTCTTGATATCGGCTACGGTGTGGGCCATGTCGGCATCAGAGCACTTAGAGCCGATTGTGTTCACCTCACGGTTGGTTTCCTGAAGCATAAAGTCAATGCGTCTGCCCACGGGCTCAGTCGCATGGAACATGGATTCCAAGGCATCAAAGTGGGAGGCAAGACGTACCAGCTCCTCATCAATGGCCACACGGTCGGCATAGATGGCACATTCCGTAATGACACGGCCCTCGTCCAACACCAGGCCATGATCATCCATGACGTTTTTCAAGCGTTCCTCAAAGCGGGCGCGGTAATTAGCGATATTTTCCTTGGTAGAAGAGGCCAGTAGAGCTGTCATCTCCCGAATGCCCGAAAGCTTTGCGAGCAGATCCACGGCCAGTCTCTCGCCCTCACGTTCTCTGGCCGCCATAAACTGCGCAGCCGCCTCGGTGAGTACGGGCAGGATCATCAGCCACACGGCATCGTCGTCCTCGGCTTCCTCTTTGGTGGGAACCATGACACCGGGAAGGGTCAAAAGCCTGGATGCGGTCAAGTCGTTCTTGACCCCCAGCGCTTCCTCCAAGCCTTGCGCGGCGGTTACGTAACGGCGGGCAGCTTCCAAATCCGCCTCCATCACCACGGCCTTCTCTCCAACCTTGACGTCAGACAAGGTCAAGGTCACGTCTACCTTGCCTCGGGTGATACCGCATCCCGCAAGGGTGGTTTTGATACGCTCCTCCAGCGCCATATGTGCACGGGGAAGGCGAATGTTCCAATCGAGATATCGGTTGTTGACGGAACGCAACTCCACCGATATTTCTTTACTTTCCGTGGTAGTCACGGCACGCCCGAAGGCTGTCATGCTTCTCATGATAACAGGGCTCCTTTATATATGTTGGTCACCTTTTGGTGCACAAAGCCGATAGATAATAATATTGTACATCATTTTTTCGTTTTTGTCAATGGTGATAAGAAAAATTTTAAAAATTGCCGACTTTTTTCTTTCGCTCTCAGCATACGGCCGCTTTCCACAAAAACTTCACCGAAAAATCATGATGAATTTACCCGTAATTGCCATACGTTCATAAAATAGTTACAATATTATGTTATAATGTATGATGAATTATTGTCTGCTCACAAAAATGCAGGCGCAAGAAACATTCGGGAAATCATCCCGAGGAGAAAGGATCATCTTCCATGATAAAGATCGAACATCTCATTAAGAATTACGGCACCAACTGCGCCGTGGATGACATCAGCTTGGAGATCGGCGAGGGGGAAATCGTCGGCTTCCTGGGTCCCAACGGCGCCGGTAAGTCCACCACCATGAATATCCTGACGGGCTATCTGTCTTCTACCGCAGGACGGGTCAGCATTGCAGGCATTGACGTTTTAAACGACCCGCTGGGCGCTAAAAAGCAGATCGGCTATCTGCCCGAGCAGCCTCCCCTGTATTTGGACATGACGGTAGACGAATATCTGAATTTTAACTATGATCTGAAAAACTGCAAGCTGAGCCGCGGCGCGCATCTCAAAGAAGTTTGCGAGGTTGTTCGTATCGGAGACGTACGCCACCGCGTCATCAAGAATCTCTCCAAGGGTTACCGTCAGCGCGTGGGTATCGCAGGTGCTCTCATCGGCAATCCCAGGGTAATCATTTTCGACGAGCCCACCGTGGGTCTTGACCCTAAGCAGATCATAGAGATCCGCAATCTGATCCGCTCTTTGGGCAAGGATCACACCGTCATTTTGTCCACTCATATTCTGCAGGAGGTACAAGCCGTCTGCGACCGCATTATCATCATCAATAAGGGACGCATCGTGGCCGACGAGAAGACCGAAAACATCACCCGCGTCATCGAAAATAACCGCCGCTTTAACGCCAAGATCTGCGGCCCCCAAGCGCAGGTGCTGTCCATGCTGAAAACTCTGCCCGGCATTTCCTATTGCGAGGCTTTAGCCGAGCGAGATGCTGATTCCTGCACCTATCTAATCGAGAGCAATCCCGGCGTGGATATTCGTAAAAAGCTGTTCTTCACCTTGGCCGAGCAGGGCTGGGCTCTCATCGGTCTGGAAGCACTGGGCCTTTCCCTGGAGGATATCTTTATCACGGTCGTCAATAAGTCTGATGAGGATGCCGGTCCCACCCGCTACACGCGCCGCACCAAAAACCGTGCACGCACAGCCATTGAATCTCAGGTAGCTACCGATCTGTATACCCAAGCAGGCAAGAAGCGCAACGAGGCTTCCGCCCTGGGACTGGACGAGGAAGAATAATACCTCCCTCCGCTTCCTCGAGAAAAAAACCTCTAATTCTAATACGCCCGAAAGGAACTTCTCATGTTTGCCATTTACAAAAAAGAGCTCAGATCCTATTTCATCAATCCCATCGGCTACATTTACGCCGGTATCTTTCTGGTAGCCGCCGCCCTGATCTGCTGCTTCACCACATATCTCAGCTCCAGCTACGACGTGTCTACCTACTTTGTGTACATGATGTACGCCTTTGTTATTCTGATTCCTCTGTTGACCATGCGTCTCTTTGCCGAGGAAAGAAAACTCCGCACCGAGCAACTACTCCTCACAGCTCCCGTGACCATTACCGGTATGGTACTGGGTAAATTCCTGGCCGCTTTGACACTCTTCACCTCTACACTGCTGGTTTCCTGCATCAATTTCATCCCCCTGGCGATCATCGCCAACGCCGAGCGCGCCGGTGCTTCCTATGAGCACTACCACACCGGTATCGTGGCAGGGGAGCTGATGGGTTGTCTTTTCAGTCTTCTGTTGCTGGGCGCGGCATTCATTGCCATCGGCACCTTTATTTCCGCCCTCACCGAAAATCAGCTGGCCGCCGCCGTCATCACCATTGCCGTGATTTTCGGCATGATCGGTCTGAGCCTGCTCAACAGCCTCATCGACGCCTACTGGCTCCGTACCATCATCTCCTGGGTCTCGGTATACTCCCGCTTTGGTAACTTTACCAACGGCCTCTTTGACTTCGCCGCGCTCTTCTATTATCTCTCCATTTGCTTCGTCTTTATGTTCCTCACCATCCGCGTATACGAAAAGCGCAGATGGGGTTGATCAAACAAAACATCACGAGAGGATCATAAAAAATGCCAAAAGTTACGTCAAAAAAGAAATTTCGCTATGGCAGCGTGTCCGTTCTTCTGACGGTTGCCGTGGTGGCAGCGGCTATTTTGTCCAATGCCATCGTAACCGCGCTGGCCATGCGCTACGGCTGGTTCATCAATATGAACCCCGATTATCTGTATCCCGTGACAGAAACCTGCTATGATTTCCTGGATACCTATGTGATCCCCGAAACCAAAAACGGGAAAAAAATCGAGATCATCTTCTGTGACGACGAGAAAGCCATTCTTGCCGACAGCACCCAGATGTTCATTCACAACACCGCCACGGAGCTTTTTGAAGCCTATCCCGACACCGTGGAGATCTCCTATATCAATGTCTGGGAGCGTCCTAAGTTGGCGCGCTCCTACGGCGTGTCAGCCTCCACCGACGTGGTGGTGAAGTGCGGCGATGATTTCAGGGTCTGCACCCTGCGCGACTTCTTCACCTTCTCGGCCTCCGATTCCTCCACTCCTCTGGCCTATAACGGAGAAAAGCGTTTGGCCGTAGCCATGAAGGCCGTGGTCACCCCCGATGCACCCGTGGCCTACTTCACCTTGAATCACGGCGAGTCCTCCCCCGACTATTCCCTCATGTATGCCGCCACCGATGCCGGTTATATGGTCAATTTTCTGGACACCCTGTCTTTTGACATTCCCGAGGACTGCGGTCTGCTCATTACCTATAATCCTGCGCAAGATTTCACCACTGTGGACGGTGTTTCGGGTTATTCCGAGATCGACAAGCTGGACGCCTACATGAAAAAAGGCGGCAAGTATATGGTATTCGTCTCGGCCGACACCTTCTCTGCCGGAGGCTTCCAAAATCTGGAGAATTATCTGGCAACTTGGGGTGTCACGTTTGACCACAAGACAGGTGCCGAGGACATCGAGGAATGTAACGCCATCCGCGATCTGTCTCATGCCCTGTCCACCGATGGATATACCTTGGTCGGTAAGATCCCCGACAGCGGCAAGGCTGCCGAGATCATGGCTGACATCAAGGGCACCATCCGCCTGTCCAACACCACCGCCATCACCCCCGCCGAGGGCTATACCGACAACGGTAACGGCAGCTTCGTCAAGGACGGCTACACCATGACCCCCCTGCTGACCTCTTATCCCGGTGCTGAAGCATGGGCAGGCGGCCGAGCTGTGGATCGCACAACCACGGGCTACAATTTTGTAACCCTGACCTCTCACGCTGAGAGTGCCTCCTATTTGCTGGCCTGCACCTCCACCGACTTTGCTTCGGAATCCTCCATGCAGTCGGGCATCTATGACAACGGGCCCTTCCTGCTCACCGCTATCGGTGCTATGGGTAAAACCGATACGCCGGTCAATATGACCTCCCAGCCCTTTGCAGAAAGCAGAATCTACACCCTGACCACCACCAATGCCCGTTATATCACCATTGCGTTGGTGAGTATCCCCGCCGTCATTTGTCTCGGTGCGGGTCTTATCATCTTGATCCGGAGGAAATTCGCATGAGAAACAATGAATATCGCTCCGGCCACTTGGGTCGCCGTACCCTGTTCACCCTCATCACCATCCTCGTGATTTTGGGTACCATCCTTCTGAATCTTCTTGTGAGTGTTCTGGGTCAGGAAAACATCTGGCAGATCGACAGCACCGTAAACCGCTACACCAATGAGAGATTCAAAAATCTCACCCTCTACACCCCTACCGCCCCTTTCATGAAGCTCATCGGTGACAGCGCCATTCCCATGGTGGATCAGGTCAACGAGGAACGCGCCCAAAGGGGTGAGGATCCTATCACCATCAATATCATTTTCTGCGCCGAGCGGGATATTGTATGGAACTCCGACCGTATGCGTTACGTCCTCTATACTGCGCTCCAGTTGGAGAAGGAGTATAAGAATCACATCAAGGTAGACTTCATCAATATCAATAAAAACCCCTCAGCCGTTCAAAAATACAAGGCTACCTCTGCCACCCGCATTTATTCCTCCAACGTGATTTTTGAGTTTGGCACGGAATATCGGGTGTATTCCATGAATAACTTTTTTGTCAACAACGAAACCTCCAGTGAGCCTTGGGCCTACAATGCCGAAAAGCATTTTGCCAACGCCATTTTGGCCGTTACCCGTGCCGAATCTCCTGTAGCTTGCTTTTTGACCAACCACGGAGAAAACACCACGGATTGCACCGAACTTCGTCAACTGGTAAGAAAATCCGGCTTTGTCGTACAGGATCTGGATCTTTCTAAGGATCCCATCCCCGAAAATTGCCGTATGCTCATCTGCTATGATCCCCAAACCGACTTTTATGCCTTTGGCAATCTGAGCGAAGACGGCATTTCTGAGATCGACAAGCTGGACAAATATTTGGATGGTTGCTTCTCCTTCATGCTGTTCGTGGATGACCAAACCCCCGAGCTTCCCAACTTAGAGGAATATTTGGAGGAGTGGGGCGTAACCATTGCGCGCGGTAGCAGCGACGGTGTGGAAGACAACTATACCATCAAAGACACTGTCTCCAAGCTGGACAAGGACGGCTACAGTCCTCTGGCGACCTATGCCACCGCAGGCTTGGGCGCATCCATCACCGCAGATATGCGCAACGTATCCTACCCCGCCAAGGTGGTTTTCCCCAACGCTACCGCCATTGTCAAGGCACAGGCTTACAAGTATACCTACGTGGCCGCCGATGAAACCGAGGGTACAGAAGCCTACCGCTTCGGCGCTTATTACCGTAACGGCGTGACCCGCTACTTCAACGACGTATTCCTTGCCAGTGACAACGCCGTGGCAGAGGTCAACGGTGAGCAGTACGAGGTCACCACCACAGGCAACAATTTCAAGCTCATGACCGTCACCACCGAGGAGCGAGTGGTGCAGGAAACCAACTATTTCTCCCAGCAGGACCGATCCTTCCTTTGTGTCTTCGGTTCTACCGAGTTCGCATCCAACGAGGTGCTGTCCTCGGATGCTTACGGCAACGCCGACGTGCTGATGGCTTCCCTTCGTGCCATGGGGCGCGAGGTTGCCCCTGCCGAGCTGGATATCATTGCCTTCAAGAACTATGAGATGGATCTTGAAGCGGCCGCCGCCGGCGGTCTGACGGTCACGCGCGGCGTGCTGATTGCCACCGTTGTGCTTTACGCCGCCATCCCCGCTATTGTTTTCTTCGGATTAGGTATTTACGTCACCGTCCGCAGAAAGTACAGATAAATGTAATCATGCCGCTATTGGCGGCAGAATGGAGATTCCATGCAGGAAAAAGAAATACAACTGATTTTTAACCCCGAAAAAGGCTCGGTGAATCTCAGGTCCATCACCGCCTTTGAAGGGGACAGGGTCGGTGCTCTGCCCACCCCCACCCGCCGCGGCTTTGTGTTTGGCGGGTGGTATACCCTCCCCGGAGGGCAAGGGCAAAAAATCACTCCCGAAACCGTTGCGGACGATCGTCTGGAGGAGACAACCACCCTTTACGCCTTGTGGGAGGCTCCTCAAAAGACCACCAAGGCACCCAAGAAAAAGACCGCTTTGGGCACTCAGAAAAAAGCCCTTTGGATCACCGCCGCTTTGGCAGTCCTGTTGATTATCGGTCTTATTGTGGTAAGATATATTGTCAGCATTTACAGCTACGAGGACACCGACGGCACCAAGTACACCATTAAAAAAGACAACGGTATCTACTGTCTGTACTATGACGGCAGAAAGTGTGACGTCAACGACGACGGCTACTATTTGACCAACGTCGGCAACCTGCTTTCCATTGACCCTGAAACAGGCGAGTATGAAATTTACGCAGTAGTGGACGTGGAGGGTACCGAGGAGGTCAGATTCCAGCGTGTGCTCATGTTCAAGCAGCTCACCTATGACGCTTCCTCCACCAAGGATCCCACCCGTATCATCGACAAGATCGACATCACCAATCAGTATGGTCATATGGTCTTTGTCCGCGGCGAGAACAACCGATTTGAAATCGAGGGTCATGAAGGCACTTATTTCAGCGATCAGCTCTTTGCCCAGCTCTCCAATGGTTGCGGTTATACCCTGTCTATGCAGCGCTTGGAGAATCCCCTCCGCCAAAATGGTCAAATTGATTTGACCGAGTACGGTTTGGCGCCCGAAGAGCGCACCCGCACCAATGAGGACGGCACCGAAGAGACCTATCAATACACCCCCACCCATTACACCATCACCACCCAAAGCGGAGATACCCATACCGTCACCTTGGGTGATGCCATTGTCTCTTCTGCGGGCTACTACGCCATGTATGAGGATAGACAAACCGTGTATATTCTGGGCGCCACCAACCTGGATGCCGCCGTGCTTCAGCCCATTGAAACCCTTGTAACCCCCATGATGGTGTATCCCATGGCGATGAACACCCACTTCAACGTGGTGAATTTTACCTACCACACCGACATAGACTATACGGGAACCTTCAATGCGCTGGTGCTGAAACTAACGGGCTATGATATTTCGGAAGTTGTCCCTGATCCCGAAACCGGAGAATACCCTGAAGAGGTTGCCCAAAAGATCAAGGAGGCTCAAGAAAAGCTGGCCGCCATGAAGGAAGAGGATTCCGCCAAAATGTACGATGATCTTCTCAAGGAAAACTCCAAGCTGGTCACCGCCTTCTCCTATATCGACATGGACGAGCGCCAGAAGAATCTTTATTCCTCCATTCCGTACATGATGTCCTCGGACTATATGGAGGGTTATTTCCCCAATTCCGATAATATCAGCGAGGTTCTCTACAATCTCTACGCCACCACCTTCCGCAAGGTTGAAAAGTTAGGCCCCACCGATGAGGATTTGGAAGCTTATGGCTTGGACGAAGCCGCACATATGCTCTCCTTCACTTATATAGACAATGACGACAAACGTCACGACAACCACATCGAGATCTCGAAAAAGACCGAGGATGGCATTTATTATGCCTATTCTCCCTATTTTGACATGATCGTCTCCCTTCCCGAAAGCAGCTTGCAGTTCCTCGAGTGGGAAGAAATCGACTGGTATACAAGAGAGTACTATTTGGCCAATATTGCTCACTGTCAGTCCATCAAGCTGGAGGGTCTCACCATCCCCGACCCCATTTTCTTCCGTTTGGACAACTCCAAATCTGATCAAAGCGGCTCCACCATCAACTCCGACAAGATGGAGATTTACTACGGTGATCGTCTCATGAATTATTCTTTGATCGTCACCAAGCCCTCAGGCTCTCAGGCCACCGAAACCGCCACCTACAACTTCCGTCGTTTCTATCAGGCCTTACTGTCTGCATCTGTACAGGGTGTGGCCGAACTGACCGAAGAAGAAATGGCGGCTCTGCGGGCTACTCCTGACGAGGATTGCCAACTCAAAATGACCATCATTTTGGATGACGGCCAAGGCGAAAATCGGCAGACCCGCTATGCCATTTACCGTTTCTACCAGTACACCGAGCGCAAGTCTTATATGACCATCGAATTGGTGGACTCTCCCGACAGCACGGGCGATCCCCAGAAGGGACAGGGTCTTTTCTACGTTTCCCGCACCTTCTGCGACAAGCTTATTGCAGACGCCTACCGTTTCATTGAGGGCGTCGAAATCGACGTAGATTCCAAAAATTAACCTGCGCCGAGGGAAGCTTTCAAGCACACACTTCCCTCGGCATCCTCCAAACTTGAAAACAATTCTTTTACATATACACCTATAATCAAGAAAGGACACACACCATGGCCAAGCTCCAAATCAGAAAGATCGGAGACGATGTTCTCCGCAAGCATTGCCGTCCCGTAGACGAGATCACCCCCCGTATCATCACCCTTCTTGACGACATGATTGAAACCATGCGCGCTGCCGATGGTTGCGGTCTTGCCGCGCCTCAGGTAGGCATCCTCCGCCGTATTGCTGTGGTTGAGGTAGAGCCCGGTGTTGTTTTTGAGCTCATCAATCCCAAAATCGTCGCTTTCTCCGGCGAACAGGAAGGCAGAGAGGGCTGTCTCTCTGTGCCCGGACGCTGGGGTATCGTCAAGCGTCCTCTGCACGTCACTGTCGAAGCCACCAACCGCAAAGGCCAAGTCTATCAGGTCACCGGTCACGAGCTCCTTGCCCGCGCTTTCTGCCACGAGATTGAACATCTCGACGGCAAGCTCTACATTGACTCTGCTACTTCTATGGATGAGGATTGAGGGGAATATAGGGGGGAATATAGGGGGGAATATAGAGGGGAAACCTTCTTGAAAGAAGGTTTCCCCTTGAACCCCTTCCAAGAACTTTTAAAACAAAAATCAAAGCTGAGTAAGCAGATAGCCGGTGCTTCATACCGCACCCCATGGGGCCCCTACCCCATTCTGATATTCGGAATATAAAAAGAATTTTGTTTGAAAATGCTTTCCCCTTGAACCCCTTCCAAGAACTTTTAAAACAGAAATCAAAGCTGAGTAAGCAGATAGCCGGTGCTTCATACCGCACCCCATGGAGCCCCTACCCCATTCTGATATTCGGAATATAAAAAGAATTTTGTTTGAAAATGCTTTCCCCTTGAACCCCTTCCAAGAACTTTCAAAACAAAAATCAAAGCTGAGTAAGCAAATAGCCGGCGCTTCATACCGCACCCCGTTCTGATATACAAGAAAATACTTTAATTAAGTTTCTTGAAGGAGGTGTGGAGAGAACTTCTTGCAAGAAGTTCCCTCCACGTCCCCCGTTCTAATAAAGGAGACCTATTATGCGCATCCTATTCATGGGTACACCCGATTTTGCCCTTGCGACCCTCAAAGCCCTCCACGCAGATGGAGAAAATATTGTTGGCGTGGTAACCCAGCCGGACAAGCCCCGCGGTCGAGGGAATATCATGACCCCACCGCCCGTCAAAGTTTTTGCGGAATCCGTAGGCATTCCCGTGTATCAGCCCACTACGTTGAAAAACGGAGCGTTTGACGATACCCTCAAAGCGCTTAATCCTGAGCTCATCGTTGTCGTAGCCTACGGTAAAATTTTACCCCCCTCGGTGTTGGATTATCCTATTTACGGTTGTATGAACGTCCACGGTTCCCTGCTCCCCACCCTGCGCGGTGCCGCACCCATGCAGAGAGCCATCATGGAGGGTCATCCCGTCACAGGTATCACCACCATGTATATGGCAGAGGGGTTGGACACAGGGGATATGCTCCTGAAAGCCGAACTTCCCATTGAAGCTGACGACAATTTTGAAACCATCCACGACAAGCTGGCCGCCTTGGGTGCCGAAACCATGCAAAAGACCATCGCCGCCCTGCGTGCAGGCACTTTGGCAAGAGAGGCACAGGATGACAGCCTGGCTACCTACGCCGCCAAAATCGAAAAATCCGATTGTCTCATTGATTTTACGCAACCCGCCAAAGTCATTCACGACCGTATTCGCGGTCTTTCTCCCATTCCCCTTGCCTTTACCCACACGCCCGACAGCAAGCTACTCAAGGTGGTTGCTGCTCGCGTGGGTGTTTCCGAAGGTCAGAAAGATCTGCCCGGCACCGTGATTTCCGTCTCCGATGGCATTGAAGTCGCTTGCGGTAAAGGTACAGTCATCTTCACCCGTGTAATTCCCGAGGGCAAAGGACAAATGGGTGCCGCCGATTTTGTCCGCGGCCGCAAGATTGCCTCGGGGGATATACTTTCCTAAAAAAGGAGCCTTATCATTATGTTTTTTGGTTTTTTCTGGGGAGATTGGACCATCATTGTCCTGATTCCCGCTATGATTTTCGCCTTATGGGCGCAAACGAACGTACAGTCCACCTTTAAAAAATACAATGCCGTTCGAAATTCCAGAGGTCTTACAGGTGCCGACGTGGCACGCAGAATCCTCAACGAGAACGGTTTGCAGTATATTCGCGTTGAGCATATTCCGGGTCATTTGAACGATCATTTTGACCCCAAGGCAGGGGTGATTCGCCTGTCTGATGCCGTATATAACGCCACCAGCGCCGCCGCCATCGGTGTGGCCGCCCACGAGGCAGGACACGCTTGCCAGCACGCTACGGGATATCTGCCCATCAAGATTCGCGCGGCCATCATTCCTGCCACCAACATCGGCTCCCGCCTGGCCATGCCCCTTTTTATCTTAGGTCTGATTTTCGCAGGCTCATCCCAAATTGGTTACGGCATCGGGGATATCCTCATGTTTTCGGGTATCGCGCTGTTTTCTCTGTCGGTATTGTTTCAGTTGGTGACCCTGCCCACTGAATTTAACGCATCCTCCCGTGCGCTCAAAACCTTGGAATCTTCGGGAATGCTGTACGGAGAAGAGCTGGCCGCCGCCGGCAAAACCCTTCGTGCCGCCGCGCTAACTTATGTGGCAGCTTTGGCCACAGCTCTTGCCTCTCTCCTGCGCTTGCTCCTCATTGCCGGTCGCAACCGCCGAAGCAATTAACCCCCACAGCGAGGTACACCATGCTTCATACCGGCACAGCCCCCATGCGCTCCGCCGAGCCCTTGGGGGTTTATATACACATCCCCTTCTGCAAAAGCAAATGTCCTTACTGTGATTTCTGCTCCTTTCCCCACCCTGACGAAGCATTGATGTCGGCCTATGTAGACCGTCTCGCTGAATCTCTGGCTTTATGGGGAGAAAAATGTAAACATCGGGGGGTAGACACCGTATATTTCGGCGGTGGCACGCCTACGCTACTCCCGCAAAATTCTGTATCGACCCTGCTTTCAGCGGTGTCTCATCATTTTCATTTGCTCCCCGATGCTGAGATCACGCTGGAGTGTAATCCCGCCACAATCAATCGTACACTTCTGTCCCTGTGGCACGAAGGTGGTGTCAACCGTCTCAGCATGGGTGCTCAAAGCGCTCACGCAATCGAGCTAAAGGGCTTGGGGCGACTCCACACGTGGGATGATGTTATACGAACCGTGGAAATATCCCGTGCTGTGGGCATTGACAATATCAATCTGGATTTCATGATAGGTATTCCCCATCAAACCCCTCAAAGCCTCATAGCTACCCTGGATGCCGCTATATCCCTCGCACCCGACCATCTGTCAGCCTACTGCCTCATGATAGAAGAGGGCACACCATTTGCCAAACGTGGCGTACAGGCGCTGGGTATCCCCGACGATGACGGCATGGCCGATCTTTTCGAGCTGGCCTCATCCCACATAAAGTCGCATGGCTATGAACACTACGAGATCAGCAACTACGCCCACCCCGGCAAACGCTCACGCCACAATCTTCACACATGGCAGGGCAAGGAATACATCGGCATCGGCGTGGCCGCCCACGGATATGTTGACAGCGTGCGATACGGCAACAGCCGTGACCTCAAGGCCTTCCTTGCGGGTGAGGATATCGTAGAATCACGCAGGATCATCACATCGCAAGAGGCAGTGGAAGAATCGGTGATGCTGGGTCTTCGCTTATCTGACGGCATAGATTTGGCGGATATATTCCGCCGCATGGGCAAAGAAATCTCTTCGCAGACGAATGCCTTACTGCGCCGTTTATCCGAGCAAGGCTTAATCCGCTCGAACGGCACACGAATATCCCTCACGGACCAAGGCTTTCTTTTAAGTAATCAGATCATCTCCCTGCTTCTTGAAGCTCTTATGTGACCACGCATCCAATTTCAGGAAAAATATCAAAAAGTCGTTGACTTTTTATCCGCTTTCGTGTATAATAATAGTACGAACCATACGGCAATTCTTGCCGCAATACCATAGAAAGGATAATGATCATGGACGAGAAAAAGCTTGACAATCAGATGCCCGAGAATGAAAATGCCCCGGAGGGCGAATACTATACCCTGGTAGACGAGGAAGGCAACGAGCTGGAATTTGAGGTCATTGGCACCGCAGAGCTGAACGGTCAGATCTACTATGCAATGATCCCCGTAGACGACCAGCCCGACGAGGAAGGCGTGTGCGAATACGTCATTCTCAAGGCCATCGAAGAGGAAGACGGCGAGATCAGCCTTATTTCCGTCGAGGACGATGACGAGTTTGACGATGTAGCCGACTATTTTGAGGATATGCTGTCCGACGAGGCCGACTACGACCTCAATGCCGAAAATTAAGGCATATTTTCCCTCTCTCTCGCATACGGATGTTTTATATCCTGCGGAGTGCGTGATATACAAGTTTGTGACCCACATCTGATGAAAGGAGACCGACTTCCGACGTGGTTTGCAGACCTCCTGCCCCGTGCTACGGTTGACTTGTCCCGACACGTGGCGGATGCTGGGAGCAGTAAAGCGGCGAATAGGTCACCGCCCTGAACAAACAGGGTTCCACCATTTGTGTACACGGCTTTGTGGGATGTATCAAAAAAGACTTGACGATCTTCGTCAAGTCTTTTTGTTTTACCGGTTCTTATTTAACCAAGAATCTCTTGATCTTCTTTGTGGGGGTCTTTTCAAATTCGGTATCGCGGAGTTCCACAGCCTTGATCTGCTTGAAGGAAGGCAGACGGCGGTTGATCTGATTGATGGAATTACGAATGGATTCCTGGATCAGCTCCTTGGTAGCTCCCGTGGGGAATTTGTCGATACTGGGATATACAATAGCTGTCAGGATAATTTCATCACTATCCTTGGCCTTGCGACCCACCACAACAACCTCAGCTATGGTGTCAATATCTGCCAAATACTCCTCGATCTCTTCAGGGAACACGTTTTTGCCGTTTTCCAAAACAATCACAGACTTGCAACGACCCGTGATATACAGATATCCGTCTTTATCCATATAGCCGACATCGCCGGTGCGATACCAGCCGTCCTTGGTGAAAGCATCTGCGTTGGCTTCCTCGTTGTTATAGTAGCCCAACATAACGTTATCGCCCTTGACTTGGATCTCGCCCTCGAGGAATCCGGCCTCGTTGGGAATACCATCAGAGAACTCCTCGGAAATACGGGTACTGCAAGCGGGCACAGCGGGACCTACAGAGCCCCACTTACGGTTGTAATATCTGTCTACACTGACCAAAGGAGAGCACTCGGTGATACCAAAGCCCTCACAGACGCAAATACCGAAGTCTTCAAAAGCAGCTACCAACTCAGGATTCAGCTTGGCGCCGCCACAAATGATACGCTCAAGTCTACCGCCAAAGGCATCATGCACAGCCTTAAAAATGCTGCGGCGCTTATCAATGCCTATGGACAAAAGTGTTTTGGAAAGAGCCACGCCCGTTTTGAGTGCCTTGGCACGGCCCGAGCTTTCGGCCTCAGACCAGATCTTCTTATACATGGTGTTGACAAACAAAGGCACCAACACCAAGCCGGTGGGTCTGAACAACTTGAAGTTTCTCATAACATGGCGCAGAGAGTCGTTGATGCAGATTTCCATACCGTACACCATGGCGGCCATCAGGCACATGAGCTCATAGGTGTGATGCACAGGAAGAACAGATACCAGCACATCATCGGGATAGAAGCAAACCGTTTCAACGGCAGAATTTACGGCAGAAAAAATGTTCTTTTGGCAGAGCATCACGCACTTGGAGGTGCCGGTTGTACCCGAAGTGAACAGCATTTCAGCCAAATTCTCGCGGTTATGAATCATAGGATACTCATAGCCCTCACGCTCAATGCGCTCGCGGCCGCAAGCCAATACCTCTTCAAAGGTAATAACCTTGTGGTCAAAATCACTATTATATGCGGGAATCATGGGGATAAAATATTGAACCGTCGTATCCCCCGCCTCAATCGACTTGATAAATTTCTCATTAAAGGTTTTGCCGTAGACAACAGCCTTTGCGTTTACAATACCAAAGAACTTTCTGATCTCATCAATATGCAGCTCCTTGTCCATGGGCACAGCAACACAGCCCGATGCCAATGCCGCCAGATAAGCGCAGATCCACTCGGGTGCAGTATCGCCAATGATGACGATTTTCTCCCCCTCCAAATTCATGGCCTTGAACGCGGCAGAGGTTTCCCGCACCTTCTTTGCAAACTCGCTATAGGTTATGGAAAGTAATTCTTTGCCTACAAAATAACGGAACAGCGTTTTGTCTCCGTGATTTTCCACAGCTCTCAAAAGATCGATCACATCCCAGATATGAGGTTGCTTACGCTCCATACGGGGGAGGTTGATAGGCTTACGCTTGGTGTTTTCCATTTTCATCTCCATTCTGCCGCTATGCGGCGGCGCAAATAAATTTTAGAGGTGTCCTATTTTGAATCGCAGGCTTATTTGCCTACGCAGAATTTATGAAATATTTCAGAAATAACTTCTTCTCGAACAGAATGTCCCGAAAGCTCACCCAGCAGAGACAATGCCCCTCGGATGTCCTCCGAACAAAGATCATAGGGCAAATCCATGGCCAGGGCATCAATGGCATTTTGAAGCTCAGATACACAACCCGTCAGGGCCGCGTATTGCCGTGCGCTGAACACAATGGCGGATGCGCCCGTATCCAGATTTCCGTCAATGAATCTGCTCTCCACAACCGAGACAAGGGTCTCCATCCCTTCTCCGCTGTTGGAGGAAAAAGGCATAAAGCCAACGCCGATACAACTGTCAGCCGTAAAAAACGGAGGATGCTCATCAGGCCACAGATCCTTTTTGGTAAGGATATATACGATATTTTTGCCCTGCTTCATCAGCTCCTGCAAGGTGTGGAGCAACTGCTGGTCTTCTTCTGTGGGCTCGGCAGATCCATCAAAGAGAGCCAGTACCAGCTCAGCCTCGTCCAATGCCTCCTTGGCGCGAGCCACGCCGATTTTCTCCACGGGATCATGGGTGTCTCGCAAGCCTGCCGTGTCCGACAGACGCAAGGTCACACGCCCCAAAGAAATCGTTTCGGACAGAATATCTCGGGTAGTTCCCGCAATATCTGTCACAATGGCGGCATCTCGTCCTACCAAACGGTTATACAGCGCGGACTTGCCCGCGTTGGGACGTCCCACGATCACGGTAGGTACACCCTCGGCAATGGCATGACCTGTTCGATAGGTGCTCCGCAAGCCGTTTAACTCCCCCAAGATTTCCCTCAAAAGAGACAACATATCTTCTCGGGAAATTTCGGTCAGATCCTCCTCGGGAAAATCCATCCCCACCTCCATGTTGGCAAGCAGGATTATCAGGCGCTGATAAATCTTTTCCATTTCGCGAGCCAAATGCCCCTTCATGCCCGAACGAGCCAACCTCAACTGCTCATTGTTTCCGGCTTCTAAAAGGTTACCCAAGGCTTCAGCCTCGGGAAGCATCATGCGCCCGTTGAGATAAGCACGGCGGGTATACTCTCCGGCTTCGGCAGCTCTTGCTCCTGCTGTCAGGCAAGCTGCCAATACACTACGGGTAACCAAAACACCGCCATGGCAGGAGATCTCCACCACATCCTCCCCCGTAAAGGAGTGCGGAGCGGGAAAATAAACGCACAAAACGTCATCCAAAACCTCTCGGTTATCAGGAGACACGATCTCTCCGTACACCATGCTCCGCGCG
>SVTB01000189.1 GCA_015064015.1 Oscillospiraceae bacterium
CATATCCGCGCATTTAAGGGATGTAAACACCTGCGCACGACTGTCCATTTCCTCTGCGGAAAGCTCCATTATCATCTTGCCTTGACGGATGATACCGTAGTGTGTAGCAATCTTTTCAAGTTCACCGAGAATGTGCGAGGAAATGAGAACGGTACAACCGTATTTCTTCGTGATATCCACAAGTATTTCTCTCATAATTCGCATACCGTCGGTATCAAGACCGTTGATCGGCTCGTCGAGAATGAGAAGTGCAGGATCGCCGAGCAGTGCCATAGCGATACCGATACGTTGCTTCATACCGAGCGAGCAGCTCTTGAATTTGAGGCTTGCGTTATCCTCCATACGCACGATCTCAAGCACACGGCGAATTTCTTCGTCCGGGTTCTCGATGCCGAGATTGATGCACTGCATCATAAGGTTCTGATATACCGATGAGCCTGGAAAACAGCCCGCGTTCTCAATGAGTGCGCCAACTCTGACTCTTACGCCGGGATCGGTAAAGTCTCTGCCGAACAGCTTAATCTCCCCGCCGTCGGGAACGAGATGACCGCAAATGAGCTTCTCGGTGGTGGATTTGCCCGAGCCGTTTTCCCCAATGAAGCCGTAGATTGCCCCCTGCGGAACGGTCATGTTAAGGTGGTCAACGGCATACATTCCGCGAAAGCTCTTTGAAAGATTTTTGATTTCAATAGCGATCGTTTCTTTTTCTGTGTCGATCTTGCATTTTCTTTTCATAGTACACCTCCAAAATACAACTTCCCGATTTTATGCCGGTATTATAGCAAGGTATTGTTTTTGAAAGATTTGGGTTTTGTTTATGTTTTGTTAAAGCAAAAAAAGCATAAGAGAAATTAGGATGCTTTACGCACATGGAAAAAACAGCAAGGAGATTTCATCCTTGCCGTTAAGTGTTATTCGGTTAAAGTTTCAAATGCAATCTTCATAAGATTTGTACTTAGGGAAAAATGTGAAATTATGTCGCAGATGTAGGGTATCCCGTTTAATGATGATTGTCAATAATAATTGTTTTTTGCTTTGACTACGTGGGGGAGGATATATGGGAGGATTTTTTCATTATTTGCAGATTGCCCGTTCAAACCGCTTTACAATTTCTCCCAAATATGCTATAATCAGTATGGTAGAGACTTTGGCAAACATTGCATCGCCTCTGCGTCTTTTAATGATCCCTAAAGGAGGCACCCATGGAATTTTATACCGTATATCAAGATCCTCGCCCTGTGCGTTTGTCAGAATCTACGCGGCAGTTTGCCTATGAGTCCTTGGAACTTCACGCCTATGGATTGGAGGCCATGAAGACCCCTGCCGTGACTATGGATCACATCGAGGGGTTTGCCAATTTGTCTCCCTTGGAAAAAGAGCGGTTGATTCTCACCGAGATTGCCCAAAAAACACCCGTATCCCTGCGCGTTGGGGAACGCTTGTGCGGCGGCGCTCGGTTGGGTTTGGCCATCCATCACGTGATCCCCGCTACCTTTAAGGGGGAGGTGGTGTTTCCTTCCATCAGTCATTTGACGATAAATTTATTCACCATTCTTGAAGAAGGTATCCGCGGCATCCGCTCCAGAGCAGAGGCTTCGTTGGCGGCGCACAAGGGAACCGATCGAGAGCCTTTTCTCATCAACTGTCTGACTGCGTTGGATGCCTATGAGACTTGGCACGGACGGTATGTAGACGCTTTGGAAAATTATACTCGCGTGGTAGCCGAAGACGGCGTTCTGTCTGCTTGCCCTGCGTTTGAAAAGACACTTCAAAATCTGCGACGCGTGCCCATGGATCCGCCTACCACCTTCCATGAAGCGGTGCAAAGCTTGTGGATGACCTTCGCCTTTGTGCGTCTTATGGGCAACTGGCCGGGCATAGGCCGCTTGGACGTGTTGCTGGGCAAGTATTTGGAAAACGATCTGAAAAACGGCCTTCTGACCCTCGACGAGGCTCGGGAAATTTTGGCTCACTTTTTTATCAAGGGCTGTGAGTGGGTGCGAGGCGGCGATCAGGGAAGCGGAGATGCCCAGCACTATCAGAATATTGTTTTGGGCGGCGTTGACGAAGAGGGAAAGGATGTGACCAATGCCGTTACCTATCTGGTGTTGGACATTTTGGAAGAGCTTCCCATCGGTGATTTCCCCACCACCGTCCGTGTAAACCAAAACACAGATGAAAGGCTTTTGCGACGCGTGGCCGAGGTCATGCGCCATGGCGGCGGTGTTCTGGCTATTTATAACGAGGATTTGATACTGGAAGCCCTGACGAATTATGGCTATCCTCTTGCCGAGGCGAGAAAATTCGCCAACGACGGTTGCTGGGAGGTGCAAATTCCCGGCAAGACCAATTTCATTTACTGTCCCTTCGATGGCCTTGCCATATTACAGCATACGACCCTGAAAAACTACGCTGAGGATGTGGAATTTTCGAGTTTTGACAGCCTGTTTGCCGCCTATGCCCGTGATCTGCGGGAGGTGGTAGCAAGCATTTGCCGTAGCCGATTAGGTGCATTTCGCGTGATGGATCGGGAAAAGGGCGTGTTTGAATGGCATCCGACTATACCGTGTACCGTTGTATCTCTTTTTGAGGATGGATGTATCGAAAAAGGACTGTCCTATAACGAAGGCGGGCCTGTCTATCATGTAACTTCTCCTCATATCGGCGGTCTGGCCGATACGGTCAACAGCCTGTATGCTATTAAAAAACTGGTGTTTGATGATAAACGCCTGCCTTTTGCAGACCTTATGAAGATTTTGCGAAACAACTGGGAAGGGTACGAGCCCCTTCGTCAGTTTGCCCTGAATAAATACACCTACTACGGAAATGATAATCCCGAATGTGACGATATTGCCGCCGCACTTCTTGGAATCTTTGCGGATGCCTGTGCCGAGCATGATGAGCTGAGTCCGTATAAATTCCCCGCAGGAGTCAGCACTTTTGGGCGTCAACTGGAATGGGCACCCCACCGCCTGGCCGCGCCTCACGGGCGCAAGCAGGGCGAGGTATTGGCTGCCAATGCGTCGCCTACCCCCGGCACAGATCGTGAAGGCGTGACCGCCATGATCCGCTCCTATTGCCGTGCAGACCTGCGTCGCATGGTGACAGGCGCGGCTCTGGATTGCAAGCTGTTGCCTTCCTCTG
>SVTB01000190.1 GCA_015064015.1 Oscillospiraceae bacterium
TCTTTACACGCTGTTGCCGCCATAGGCGGCGTGCGTCACCTTGAGAGGGTTTCTCAAGGGAGAAACATCTCCCTTGAGCGGCGTTCTTTACTCCACTTTCTTTCGACGAGGAAAGAAAGTGGAAAAAGATAAACAACAATTTACCGTTGTATCTCATCGCGGTATGTGGTTGGCATAAGATGTACTACCCCGAGCCAGAGCCCCTCCGCAGGTCGTAAACAACAATTTATCAATTATTTCTCCTTTCACCCCTTGACAAATCCAGACTATTGTGATAGTATATACTATAGCAATAGTCTAAGGAGGTGATATCATGGACAAAAAACTCTTTGACAGCGAGCTGAAGATCATGGAGCTGATCTGGGCGCACCAGCCCATCAGTGCAAAGGAACTCAGCGTTCTTGCGGAACGGGACTTTACCTGGAATAAGAACACCACCTACACGGTCATAAAAAAGCTGGAAGCCAAGGGCTACGTCAAGCGGGAGGATCCCGGTTTTGTCTGCACCGCCCTCATTTCCAAGGCCGAGGTACGCAAGGCCGAGACCGAGGGTCTCATCAACAAGCTCTTTGGCGGCTCACGCAAAGCGTTGTTCTCTGCCCTCGTCGAGGATGAAAAGCTCACGGAGGACGAGATCTCTGCCCTGCGCAAGCTGATCGACAAGGAGTAAAGCTATGCTCGGTGAGATTTTCTACTGGATCTTCAATATGAGCATCGCCGCCTCTCTCTGTGGCTTGGTCGTCCTCCCGATCCATCGGATCAAGCGAATCCCCCGACGGGTGTCGGTATGGCTGTGGCTAATCCCCTTCATCCGTATGTGCGTCCCCGTGGGCATTTCGGGTAAATACGGACTGATGTCCCTCATCTCGCGGTTCACCACCAAGACAGTCACTATATACCTCATCACGGATGACACCGCTTTTACCATGATGAATTCCGTCATGGGTGCCAACGGGTATTTCCCCATCACCTACAAGGTGGATCTGTTGGAGGACGTCTTCAAGGTCGGCGGGTGGGTGTGGGTCACCGTCGGCGCGGCATTGGTTTTGGCCTTTGGGATCATCTACGCCGTCACTCTGCGTGAGGTCAAAGAAGCAACCCACTTGTGGGACAACGTCTATTTATCGGACAAGATCCGAGTGCCTGCAGTGTACGGCATCGTTAGGCCCAGGATCGTCCTGCCCCGTGCATATGACAAAAAAGAGCTGTCCTACATCCTTCTTCACGAGCGAACTCACATCAAGCGCGGAGATAATCTCCTTCGGACGGTGGCCTTTTTTCTCGTCTGCATCCACTGGTTCAATCCCCTCTGTTGGCTCTTTTTAAAGCGGCTCTGCACCGACATGGAGCTCGCCTGCGACGAGGCCGTTATTGCGAGGTGTGATGAGGGACAGAGAAGGGCCTACGCTCACACCCTCGTTTCCTCGGTGGAAAAGGCCAATGTGTTTGCCTCGACCTTCGGCGGCGCCAAGATCCGTTTGCGTATTGAAAATATCCTGTCCTACAAAAAGATGACGGCTGTCTCCCTCGTCGGCTTCACCGCGCTGCTTGCCGTGATCGCTTACATTTTGCTGACCAATGCAGCATAGAAAGGAGCTTATCATGAAAAACAAGCTGTTCAGAAATTACTATCTGCTGTCCCTGCTGGGCGTCCTGCTGGCATCCTTCTACCCCATTTGGATGGGCATTTCGGTAGCCGTAGACATGGCTCACTACGGGACGGTCTACGCCGAAAACTACCCCAAGTACATCATCCCCTATACCCCCATCGCTTTGGCCGTCATCGTGGGCGTGGCCATCCTGCCCCTGCTCGTAAGAAGAATGAAAAAATTCTCCCTACTGACCGGCTCCGCCGTCTCGGTAGCGGTGTTCTTCGGGGCAGAATTGTTTCTCGAAAGAGCGGTCATCGTGACCAAGACCTTTACCGAGACCATATGGGTGGATGCCAAGCTGGAAAGCTGGCAGATGTATATGTGCTGGTCTCCCCCGGAGGGCTGGGGAACAGGCAGTTATCAAGAGCTGACCAAAACCGAGGTGGGCATCCTGATGGGAGAGTACAGCCCCACCTTCAAGATCCACTTTTACATCATCTCCCTGGTGCTGATCATTTCTCTGCTCAACTGCTTCTACGGCTTTGCCCAAATGATCCAAGGAGGCAACAGGCAAAGACTCAAGCCCCTGGTGATGCAGTCGGTGGCCTCGGTCGCCTTTTTGGGAATGTGCCTCTGGGCCTGCTTTACCGCCTTTTATCGGACGGGCTCGATCCAGGTCTCTCCCCTGTCCGCCCTCCTCATGTGTAGCTTCTTTATTCTGTTCGGTGTCACGGTGGGCATTTATGTCGCCTCCTTTACGGTGGGCAAGCGGCGGCTGTTCTCGGTGGTCGTCCCTGCCCTCTCGGCCTCCGTCACCACTTTGGTGATGTATATCGGCGAGATGTGCCTGCTGAGTGGCCACGTCTACAGCTTCGGTGAAGGCTTTGGGCTTGACAGTCTCCCCGTCATCGTACTGGCACCCGTGGACATCCTGGTGATCCTTGCGTCAGGGGTGCTCACCACACTGATCGCCGTAAAGCTTGGAAAAGGTGCACCCGCCGTCCCCGCTGCAGAAAATAGCGTCTCTCCCGCGGAGACTTGACGGATGCATCACGGCGACTGAAAATATCCGAAAATATTTTCAGAAAAAGAAAATTATTTTTGAAAAACCCCTTGACATTTGACGCGAAATCGTGTATAATCTATCCGTTGCCGTTTGGAGACCCTCATAGACGGCGGCGGAATATGCGGGAGTGGCGGAACCGGCAGACGCGCACGTTTGAGGGGCGTGTGGTTAACACCGTACGGGTTCAAGTCCCGTTTCCCGCACCAGCGGCAAGTTGTATCAGGCAATCGTTTGGTACAACTGCCCTGCTTAATTGAATACGCGGGCATGGCGGAATTGGCAGACGCGCTAGATTCAGGTTCTAGTCGGGGCAACTCGGTGGAGGTTCAAGTCCTCTTGCCCGCACCATCAAAGGGCAATGAAAAAGATATTGCCCAAGAAACCCCCGATTTTATCGGGGGTTTCGCCGTTTCT
>SVTB01000017.1 GCA_015064015.1 Oscillospiraceae bacterium
GATAGCCGCCAAAGGCGGCGTGCGTCACGATGGGAGTTGGGTTCTGAGGGAGAACCGTAGGTTCTATCCCTCAGCGGCGCCTCTTTTGTAACTTTTCTCTCGCCGAGGAGAGAAAAGTTAGTAAGTTAAACAACAATTTATATTCCAAAGGAGTTTTATGCCATCCAATATATCCCTATCTCCCACCGCGGCGATTCTCACGCTGGGGTGTAAGGTTAATCAATACGAATCTGAAGCTATGGCTGAGGCTTTGGTTAAAGCCGGCTTCACCGTGTGTTCGCCCCATGAGGTGTGTAACGTGTATATCGTTAATTCCTGTACCGTTACTGCTGAATCGGACAGAAAATCTCGTCAAGCGGTACGCAGACTCATCAAGCAAAACCCAGATGCCGTTGTGGTTGTCACGGGCTGCTCCGTCGAAACAGGAGCTAAGCTTATGGCGGATATTTCCGGTGTTCATGCCGTAGTCGGCAATAGAGAAAAAATGAAAGCCGTCAGCTATGCGCTGGAGTTCTATCATAACGGAAAGCCCGAGACGGCCGTGGTGGATATCCCCTCTTTGCAAAACAGCGAGTTTGAACTCATGACGATCACTCGTTTTGATCGCACTCGCGCTTATGTCAAGATTCAAGATGGCTGTGAATCCAAATGTGCCTATTGTACCATTCCCGCCGCCAGAGGGCGTGAACGCTCCAAGCCTTTGAACGAGGTGATTGCCGAAGTGACCTGCCTCACCAAAGGTGGATGCCGTGAGGTAGTGCTCACGGGTATCGAAACCGGAGCATGGGGGAAGGATTTAGGAAAGGAATATACCTTGGCCTCGCTCCTCAGAGCCGTAGCGCAAATTCCAGGCGTGGGACGAATTCGTCTCGGTTCTCTTGACCCAACGGTGATTACCGAGGAGTTTGCCGATACAGTGGCCGCCCTCTCTTGCGTTGCCCCCCATTTTCATTTGTCTATGCAAAGCGGATGCTCTGCAACGCTGGCGCGCATGAGACGCAAATATAACGTCAAGCAGGCTGAGCGCGCCATGGAGCGCCTCCGCACCCGCCTTCCATCGGTCAAATTTACCACTGATATCATCACCGGTTTCCCCGGAGAAACCGAAGAAGAATTTGCCGAGACCTTAGATTTTGTCCGTCGCGCAGAGTTCTTACATATCCACGCGTTCCCTTATTCCAAACGGGCGGGAACTCCTGCCGCCGCTATGAGAGAGCAGATTCCTGAGGATATCAAACGAGCCCGTGTCCACGCTCTCAATGCTGTTTCCTCTGAAACCTGCGACAGGCTTTTGCGCAAGGCTTTGGATACCCATACCCCTCTGTCTGTACTGTTTGAAACCTATCATCCGGAAACGGGATTATATCACGGCCACACACCCGATTTCATGGAGGTAGCCACAGAAGCCGATCAGGATCTGCGGGGGCGAGAAGTGCTTGTAATTCCTGAGGCTGTGGACAACGGACAGTTGATTTGCAAGCCTGCTTGCGAAAATCACCCATAAGGAGTGTATATGAACCCATCATCCGTTTCTTCTTTTGCCTCTGCGGCTACCTTGCCGAGAGATGCTGTGCAGGTGCAGTCCTTTGCCACTGCAGGGGAAATCAATTTTTCCTATCTTAATGCGACCTTAGGTATTTCTCTCAGTACCTTTGGTTATCGACGCCTTCAAAAACACTTTTTTGAAGCCGAAAAGAAAAATCCCACGCTGGGTGAGCTCCGCCTACTGGGATATTTAGCTGGGCGGTATCCCTTAGCGCGGCGTTTGGGCCCTACCGCTGTATATACGGACAGCTCCGTGATCATGGAAACTTGGGCCGATATCATGGAAGGATGGACGGCCATTTCCGGAAAGTTTGACAAACCATGTACACTTTCCGATGTGCTTTCTTTGCCTGCTGCCTATGTCTACCGTACCCCTTCAGCCGTATTGAGACATGATCCCATTCTTGTGACATCCTCGACGGGAGATGCCGAAGCTCTGACGGATGGATATACTCCGATCGCCACTTTGGAATCGTCTGACGGCACCCAACGCCGACTTTGGAACTATGATAAGGACGAGATTTTGGAGAGTACGGCTGACGTGGATGTGGGAGATGTTCTGCTGGCTATCCCTGCCGTCTCTCGCGAGGCACTTCTCGCGTTTTGGGAAACGCATCCTTTCATGGCGTTTGTCAAAGGGAAAGCGGCTGTAGGAAACAGTCCCTTCCTGCCCGTAGCACTTGGGCTGTGCGGAGGACGAGGTTTGGCTGCTAATCCCCTTACGTTGACAGATGCCGACGCGTGCCGTCATAATCCTGTGGAAGCCTATCTTGAGAGGTGGGAGTCGCCCTTGCCCGAAGGAATGGTTCGAGGGATTATTTGCATTCCCCCCCACGGGCAAGCTTCGGTATATACCGCTCTCGCGGAGCACGGATTCTCCCCCCATGTGCTGGGCACGGTAATCAAACAGCCCCGCTTTACTTTGAACGACGGTATTTTGACCACCGTGAACCTGCATATAAATATCCTTCGGGATTTGGTAGATATCAAGCCCTACGCCGCTACCTTGCCCACACCCGCAGTGCTTCCAGCGACCCACAAAGGAAGTTTGACAGTTGTTGCTCCTGCCCCTCTTCCCGGTGGGATTGGAACTGCGGCGGAAGTGACACTCTCTATGACGGGAGATGAAGGGTTTGCAGAGACAATCCGCGGTGTGTGTGCATTGTGCGGTGAAATGGCTACCGTGGGGATACCATATGACCGTATCACCCTATCTCCTGTTCTGTACGTGTCGGGCAAAAGTGAGTCTCCGCTGCTTTTGTCGGCAGTTTGTGGCTTGTACAGAGCCTGCACCGAGTTGGGTATCCCGATGATTCATCCCGAAATTTTGTTTAAATTGGGAGATGATATGCCCCCTGCCCTGACGATTTCCATGATGGGATATGCTACAGAAGAGAGCCAATCGCTTCCCGAGTCTTTAGCAGGCACCGAGCATTCCCTACACTTGTGGACGCTTCCCGATGCCCCCGCATGGGATGATATCCGAAGGCTCTTCTTTAAAGTTGCGCAGGCTGTCAAGACAGGGAAAATATGTAGCGCACATCCTCTTTGGAACGAAGGCTTGTTGGATTGTCTGGCATCCGGTTCGCTGTCGAAAAAAGGAGTAGGTGCTGCCTTGTTTGAAGCGGGCAGGGAACAGCTGTCAGCACCTGTGCCCATAGGTTTTTTCTTGGCGGGATGCTTAGAAGATTTGCCGGGTCAGATCGGCGTAACACACCCCTTGGAAAATATGCCGGCCGCTATATCAGAATCTGCGCCTCCACCCGCATGGATCGTCAAAGTCTGTGAAAGGGTACCACTACATATACTGAAAGATCAAGAAACCAAACGAAGAAAGGAAATATCAGCTATGGAAAAGATCAAAGCATTTCAGCCCCTCTGCAAAGTTCCCCGCACTGTCCTTTTGGACACCGACATTGGTCCCGACTGTGACGATGTCGGCGCTTTGGCCGTCCTCATTTACTACGCTAAGCAGTATGGATTCCCCATCGGCGGCATCTGCAACTGCACCTCCAATAAAGCGGGTAACGGTGTTATCGACGCTGTTTGCCGCCGCTGTGGCATCGAAACGCCTCCTTTGGGTCAATGGCACGGCGAGGGTTTCATGGACAGCGAGGAGCATTGTAAGTACAACGTGGCTGTAGCCGAAGCTCATTCTGAGGCATACAGAAACGGCACACTGGTTGTGGATGACGAGGTTACCTACTACCGCAAGCGTTTGGCCGCCGCCAAAGATGGCGAAGTTATGGTTATTTCTATCGGTATGTTCAATAACTTGGCCGCCCTTTTGGAGAGCCCTGCCGACGGTATCAGCCCTTTGACAGGCATGGAGTTAATAAAAGCTAAGGTATATGCTCTCGTGAGTATGGCCGCCATTCTGCCCCAGGGCCGCGAGTGCAACGTGGTCAGCGACTATAAGTCCTGCGAGAAGGTCTTTGGTGAATGGCCCACCCCCATCTATCTCTCAGATTTCCACATCGGTGTGAACGTCAAGACGGGCTACGGCCATATCACCGATCCCGAGACCATTGCCGCCGATCCCTTGCCCATGTCCTACCATCTTTACACCAAGGAGTGGAACTGGGAGGGTGCCATCAAAGGGCAGAACGCCTCCTACGATCTCACTGCCGTGCAGTTTGCAGCTATCGGTGAGGGTGAGCTTTACGGCTTAGACACTCCCGGTGATTTGGAATTCTATGCTGAGATTCCTGACTTGCCCGATGCTACCCGCTTTGTAGCCAACCCCATGGGCAACAAGATTTTCATGACTAAAAAGGTGGATGATCAGGTCATCGCCAACAGCTTGCAAAAGATTTTGGAGTCTTTTTAAGACTTTTTCCAAAATTGCAGTTGATAAGTTTTTGCCTTCTCTATCGGAGAAGGCAAAGGTGAACCGCAATTTCAACCGACCCTATTTTACTGATAAGGAGTCTCATATGAAAAAGTTTTTCTTCCGTCTTCTCCCCTTGATCCTCGTCGTGACCATGCTTATCACCGCGATTCCCTTTACGGTAGCAGGAGAGGATAATATTGCATCCAATAAACCCACCACAGGCAGGGCTTATGACCCTGCCGCTTTGAACTCACATACCCCTAAGCAGATTGGAGAGGGATCTTCTTTGGGTCTGCGCCTCTCCTACGGCGCGCCTTTCAACAAGGTTTCCGTATGTATGCCTACTTGGTCCACCACGGACTCCTCCGCCGCCCTGGCATTTTACAAGTGGAACACCGACTACGAAACCACCATCGCGGGCGAGCCTGTTGCCTACCAAAAATTCGATACCCTCCGCGACAACGCTCACAACGCCCTCACCTTTGCCGAACAGCCCGCAGGCGAGTATATCCTTGTTATTCAAGAGGTCAAAGGACAGGTGGGCGTTTGGCAGATGAGTCCCGCTACTGCCCATGGCTATGTGTACGATGGCGCGATTGAGGTACAGTTTGACTGGGAGGTTAGTGTCTACTTCACCAAGACCCCCAAGGTGCCTTTCCTTGAGATGGCCAGCGTGGCTGATGCCATCGACGGCAAGCACACCGCTCCCGATGAGTACGTCATCCCTGAGGACAGCCTTTTGAACACCCACAAGGTCATGCCCGATACGTGGGTATTCACCGACGGTCTCGGCCGCGTGTCCCTCACCAATCAGGAGGTGGGTGACCCCAAGGACGATAAGACGGTAGCCATGTTCTACTGGACTTGGCACGCCGATTTGGGCGGCAACGAGCCTCTTAACATAACTGAGTTCATGAAGGAGCATCCCGAAGCCAAGAACGACTATGACCATCCCGCATGGCCTACCTCGAATACATCTTACTTCTGGAATGAGCCCATCTACGGCTACTACAAGACCAACGACACCTGGGTACTCCGCAAGCAGGCTGAGCTTTTGGCCAACGCGGGGGTGGACACCATCTTCACCGACAACACCAACGGTAACTACACATGGCGCACCAGCTACATCCCACTCTACGAGATATGGAGCGATGCTCAGATCAACGGCGCAGTGAACGTTCCCAAAGTGTCTTATCTCCTTCCTTTCGGCTCCACCGACGGCTCCAAGGAGCAGATTGAAGCCATCTATCAGGACATTTATCGAAGAGATAAATATCAGAATCTGTGGTTCTACTGGGATGGTAAGCCCATGCTTATGGGTCACAACGGCAACATCTCCGCATCCACCAATCTTGGCAAGGAGATCCAAAATTTCTTTACTTGGCGTGCCGGTCAGCCCGGTTACTACGTAAACGGTACCGCTACCAAACAATGGGGCTGGCTCTCCACCTATCCCCAGGCGCTGTATTCGGATCGCGGACCCAGCGGCATTGACCGCGGTATGGTGGAGCAGATGACCGTTGGCGTGGCTGTCAACCATAACTACAAGACCCACAATATTGCCGCCATGAACGAAGGAGAATTTGTCATCGGACGCTCCTACAGCTCTAAATTTGAGAATCGTTACATCACCGAGGGTGACAAGGCTTCTTTGTGGGGATATAACTTTGCTGAGCAATTTGATTATGCTCTTGAAGTGAATCCCGAGGTCATCTTCATCACGGGATGGAACGAGTGGACCGCAGGGCGCCATCAGGAATGGGGCGGTTCTGAAAACGCCTTCCCCGATCAGTTTAACGACGAGTATTCCCGCGATCTTGAACCCACCAAGGGCGCTCTCAAGGATCACTACTACTATCTGCTTGTCAACTATGTCCGCAAATATAAGGGCGCCAATCCCATCCCCACCCCCAGCGTGAATGCAACCATTGACCTTTCCGCAGGTCAGGATCAATGGGCTAACGTGGAGCCTTACTATGCCGCCTATATCGGCAACACCAAGGATCGTGATGCCGCAGGCTACGGTTCTCTCCGCTACACCGAGACTTCGGGCAGAAACGATATCATCGGAACGCAGATCGCCCGTGACGATGAGTTTGTCTATTTCCATGTGGAGTGCGCGGAGAACATTACCTCCTATACCGACAACCTGTGGATGACCCTCTACATCGACTCTGACCAAGCAAACCAGGGCTGGGAGACTTTTGAATACGTTGTCAACAAATCCGCCGCCTCTGCCGACACCGTGGTGCTGGAAAAGTTCAGCGGCAACGGTTATGAATCTACCAAGGTTGCAGATTGTGCTTACAAGGTAGACGGCAGATATATGACCGTGAAGGTGGCCAAGTCCGACTTGGGACTTTCCGGCAACGACTATACCATCAACTTCTCCTGGACCGACAATGTCCACGACGAGGAGGATGATACCAAGTTCAGCGGTGATATCATGGACTTCTACATTTCCGGTGACGTAGCTCCCGGCGCGAGATTTAAGTACAGCTATATCTCCACCGAAGTCAACGCCACGGGTAAGGTGCCTGATACTACGGTAGAGATCGAAGTCCCCACTGAACAACCTGTAGATACACAAAACGGAACCACCGAAGCCCCCGCCGAGTCTATGGAGGATACATCAAAGGTCATGCAAGATACCGAACCCTCTGGTCAAACCTCAGGCTGTGCTAATGTGATTTCCGCAGGCTATGTATGGATGGCCGCCGCTGCTATGGTGCCCCTGATTCTACGTAAAAAGTCCAAAAAAGAGAATGCCTGATTCTTTGGCCCCGCTTATGCGGGGCCTTTTTCATTTTCTCACTAAATCCTTTTTGGCAATTTACTCAAAAACCTTGACACGTCCATTCTTTTCTTGTATAATAAATCTATAACTCCGTCTGACTTTGAAAGGAGCTATCCTATGTATATTTGGTCCAAGCCCGCCTCTGCTCAAGTATTTAAGCACTCCCGTCAATGGCATGAGGATTCTACCGCGCTAACCCTCCATGCCGCTCGCAATATGGTAGTGTCGGGGCAGATCTGCCTGCGTGATGCGGAAACTGCCTTTGATGTCACGGGGCTGGAGACGGCAAATATCCCCTTAGGTATCACCGCCAAAACTTATATCACCGACTACATGATCTATAACGACGGTATTCCTTACCCCGATATCTTATCTACAAAGGCGCAAACTCACGTCCCCATGAACGTTACCCAAAGTCTTTGGTATTGCTTCACCGTGGGGAATGATGCTCCCGTAGGCACTCACACGATCACGATTATCGTGCACACCAGCCTCGGTGAATATAGCGTGGATTGGAAACTCACGGTCTACCCCGTCACTCTGCCCGAACCAAAGGACTCCACCTTCGGCCACGAGTACTTCCTCAATCCCTTCGGCAACTTCCCCAAGAATCATCCCTGTAAGAAGCCACCCAAAGAGCCCTTTTATACCCATATCCGCTACGATGAAGGCTGGTGGGAACTCATGGCCAACTTTGCGAAGACCCTCCAAACCATGCGGGTCAACAGCCTACACATCCCCGTCATGACCCTCCTCTATGACGGAGGCTCCAAGCGAGTCAGCGATACCGAATGGGAGCTGAGCTTCGACCTCTTTGACTGCTTCGTGGAGCATTTCATGGCAAACGGCTCCTTCCGCTACCTGACCATATCGGCTATTATCGCCTCGGTGGACGGCAAGCGGATGCAGTCTATCGACGCCGACGGAAGCGGGATTTGGCTGGAGATTTTCACTCCGGAGTGCGAGGCGTGGGCAAAGACGTTTTATAGCGGCCTTTACAAGCACTTTGAGGAAAAGGGCTGGTTGTCCATGCTGCAGATGCGTTTGCAAGATGAGCCTCACTCCACCGAATTTTGGAAGTGGGCCAAGGATCTTTGCCGTGAATGTATGCCAGGTGTGGTCTGCGGTGAGCCCATTGATACCCATACTATCTCCCGCGAGCTTTGCGGCTACATGGATCAGTATATTCCCCGCATTGAGGTGTACGAGGAGGGTAAGGACTACTACCTGGAGCGACAGAAGGCGGGCGATCAGGTCTGGTGCTACTCCTGCTGCTATCCCTTTGATATGGGCTGGATGAACAAGTTCATCGACCTGCCTCCCATCTACCCCCGTCTTATGAAGTGGGCTTGCTTTACCCATGGCATCACGGGCTTCCTCCATTGGGGCTTCAACTATTGGGATCACACCCTTTATGGCTTCCACCCCGATGCCCGCTTCAAGGGTGACGGCTTCATTGTCTATCCCGATGCCGAGCATAACAGCCTCATGCTCTCTGCCCGCGGCCTTAATACCATAGACGGTCTGCAGGATTGGGAGTTGCTCAATCTTCTGCGGGAGAAGAATCCTGCGGCCGCCAAGGCTATCGCCTGCCGAGTGGCCAAGGCTTTTAATGACCTCCATACAGATTCCATATCCTTGGAAGCTGCAAGAGCTGAAGTCCTGACACTTTTGTGCTGACCTAACACTTACATATTGAAAGGAGATTCCCCATGAAATCTATCCACATGAAGCGTTTTTTGTCTGCTTTTCTAGCTGTAGTTATGCTTCTTTCCTGCATAACTTGCCTCACCTTTACCACCTCCGCAGAGGAGGTATCCGTGCAGAACGGCACGGGCTCCCGCGGTGCTGTGAGGATAGACGGCTATTACGCTTACCGCGCGAAGGTCAACGGCGAGTTTACTGCTTTCTCTATGGCCATGCCCACTTGGACTGAGATCGATTCGGCTTGCACTCTGGCCCTCTACAAATGGGCGGGAGATCCCGACACTTCTATAGCCGCTGCCCCCATCGCTACTAAGCGATTCGATCCTATGAAGGATAACGCTACCAATAAGATTGAGTTCGCTCCTCAGCCTGCGGGCGAATACCTATTCGCCGTCATCGAGCCTCGCGGCTCGGTGGGTGTCTGGACCAACGAGGACAGCACCGATAATCTGGGCTTTTTGTATCTCAATGGCTTGGAAAAGAACGCTCAGCCCGAGTTGAAGATCGCCTTTACCAATACTCCTGCCGAGCCCTTTGGTAAGTGCGACCCCATGAAGCCCCCCGTTGACGGCAACCATAAAGCCCCCGCCGAGTACGTGATCCCCGATGACAGTCTCATCAAGACCCATGAGGTCATGCCTGACACTTGGGTATTTACCGACGGACTCGGCCGTGTGTCCCTCACCAACGCCGAGGTGGGTGACCTCAGAGAGGACAAGACCATCGCCATGTTCTATTGGACCTGGCACAATGGTCGCCCCACGGTTATCAACGTTAACAACGCCGTAGAGCAGTATCCTGAGGCCGTCCGTGATTTCAATCACCCCGTTTGGACGCCTTCCAATTTCCAAGGCTCGTGGAATGAGCCCATCTACGGTCACTACGAAAGCACCGATACTTGGGTACTTCGTAAACACGCCGAGCTGTTATCCAACGCAGGTGTCAACGCTATCCTTACTGACAACACCAATGGCACCATAACCCACAAGGCGGGTTATACAGCTCTCTTTAACGTCTGGTCAGAGGCCATGGATGACGGCGTGCTGGCTCCCAAGGTTTCCTTTATGCTTCCCTTTGCGGGCGGCAACGATACCCAGACCCAGGTACGGGATATGTATACGGATTTCTACAGAGATGGTAAGTACCAAAAGCTTTGGTTTTATTGGGAAGGTAAGCCCATGCTGATGGGCAGAAGCAATTCCATCACCAATATGGATAACATGGGAAAGGAAATTTTAGATTTCTTTACATGGCGTGGCGGCTACAGCGGCTACATCAACGACAAGTATTCCTACAGCGGTGAATGGGGCTGGCTTTCCACTTACCCTCAGGCTACCTACTACGTCGATCGCAACGCATTGAAGAACAAGGATCCCGAGCAGATCACCGTAGGCGTGGCACAAAACCATAACTATAAGTTGGGTCTTCTGTCTGCCATGAGCGGCGACTACGTTATGGGGCGCTCCTACACCCATGACTACCAAGATCGCTACGCCAAGGAGGGCAAGGAGGCGTCCAAGTGGGGCTACAACTTCGCGGAGCAGTTCAATTACGCGTTGGAGGTGGATCCCAAGGTCATTTTCATCACGGGCTGGAACGAGTGGGCTATGGCACGCATTCAATCTTGGCCCGAGGGCTGGGAATCTGCGGTGGACAACGCTTTCTGCGATCAATTCAATGACGAATTTTCCCGCGATTTGGAGCCCACCAAGGGTGATCTGAAGGATCACTACTATTACCAACTGGTCAATTTTGTCCGTCAGTACAAGGGCGCAAGACCCATTCCTACGCCCAGCCTGAACGCTACCATTGATATCACCAAGGACAATACCCAATGGAATGGGGTTGAGCCTTACTACGCTGCCTACATCGGCAATACCGACGACCGCGAAGGAGACGGTTGGGGCGACCTCACTTACCATGAGTATTCCGGTCGAAATGATATTATCGGTGCTCGTGTAGCCCGTGACGAAGAATTTGTATACTTCTATGTGGAATGTAACGAGGATATCACTCCTTACACCGATCCTCTGTGGATGGTGCTGTATATCGACTCTGATCAGGCAAGCCAGGGTTGGGAGACCTTTGACTATGTCCTGAACAAGACCTCTCCCTCGGCTACTAAGGCCGTGCTGGAAAAGTTTACGGGCAACGGCTACGAGACCGAGACTGTGGGCGAGGTGGATTACACCGTGGATGGCAAGTATATGCAGGTCAAGGTACCCAAGTCCATGCTAAATCTTGACGGCTATGACTTTACCATCAACTTCTCTTGGACCGACAACGTCCACGACGAGGACGACGCAGGTGCAAGGGGTGACGACGGATACAAATACACCAAGTTCTCGGGCGATATCATGGATTTCTACATCTCCGGCGACGTGGCTCCCGGTGCGAGATTCAAGTACAGCTACATCTCTACTGAAGCTAATGCCACGGGTAAGGCGGAGGAAACCGCGGAGAACACCGAGGATCTCACGGCAGAGCCTACCGATGAGCCTGTCATCGACACACCTACCGCTGAAGCACCTACAGCAGAGGTTACTGACCATATTACCGACGCGCCTGCCACCGACGGTACAAATAAGGGCGGATGCACAGCATCCTTGACGCTGACCGCAGGCGTCGTGATGAGTGCTGTGGCCGCTGCGTGGATTCTTCAAAAGCGCGAAGAAGAATAGTATAATACAAATGAAAAAAGCATCTCCTGCCATTTAAATGGCAGGAGATGCTTTTTGTGAAGTTATTCGGGCTTGGTTTCAGACACGTATTTGTTGGAGATGTAGGCGGTTTGGCCATTAAACTCAATGCGCCACCAGCCTTTTTCGTCCTGATCAAAGACTTCCACGGCATCACCCTTGGACAGCGTGCCCAGGATGTTAGCATTAGAGGAAGTATCGGAGGAGGTGCGTACGTTCAAGGAAGAGGCGGTGATGAACATGATGCGGCCGCCATTGGGGCCAACGCCGTGAGCCAGTACCTCGCAGGCGGAGACCATCATGGTGTAGCAGGTGTAGTCGCTGTCATAACCCTTGTCTACTGTGTTTTCAAATGTGGCGGTGATCTTGACGGTGTCGCCGTGCACAGGGGCATTCACGCCCTGAGGACAGTAGTAGAAGAAGGTGCCGTATTCACCGGCGTAGATCACAGATACCCCCAGTTCTTCGTCCATACCGATGACACCGTAGATCTCAAAGGTCTTACCCTCGTAAGCGGAAGGGAAGTACGCCAGCATGAGAAATTGATCGTCGGGGTTGTACTTGCTGTCCTCAGCACCGATGACATAGCTATTCTGATCCAGAGGGAGACCCGCGTTGGCTGCCTCGTCGGCATCAGGCGTGAGGCCCAAATACTCGTCAAAAGTGTATTGTGTATACTCTGCGACATTTTCGGGAGCTGCAATGGTGAAATCACCGTATTCAGCGGTGAAGGCGGCTTTCATATTGACGGCAAAATCAACCGAAATGCCGTCTTCCTCCACAGAGCCACTCATATCCATGTCAACAGACAAGGCAGAAGGAAGTCCGTTGGGGGCGATGATCATTTCGCAGGAATTGAAAGTAAGATTCCAACTTGCGGATTCACCGAATATATCATCTCCCCAGGTATAATCATTCATAAATTGATCATTGAACCCGGTAGCGGTGATGATGATCGTGCCATCGGAATATTGCTTGCCGGAAAGACCCAAGAAATAATTGTAGGAAAAGTCTCCGTCGGAAGAAGATTCAAGCTCGTACTGCTCTACGACCCAATCAAATTGATCTGCGGTCAAAGGAACGGAGTCATAATAGACTTCACCTTCATAGCTTTCGGAGATATACATTATATTGGGAAGAATCACCGTGGTGGAAATCAGGCCATCGGCTTCTTCAATGACGCTATATGCCGTACCGTCCATGATTTTGGTAGTTTTGGTGCTGCCCATATCCATGCCGCCCATGGTAAGCGTCATAACGGAAATCTCCTTAGAGGCCGGTTGCTGCTCAGCCAAAAGATCCGAGCTTTCCAGCGCGGCCATGGCTT
Source organism: Oscillospiraceae bacterium (assembly GCA_015064015.1). Classification (GTDB taxonomy): domain Bacteria; phylum Bacillota; class Clostridia; order Oscillospirales; family CAG-272; genus CAMEON01. The sequence goes on from SVTB01000017.1 coordinate 12,909, forward strand.
CTTCGGCTGTCAGGTTTTTTATAACCGTGATTTCTTCGGTAGGCGCTTCGGTGGCCGGCGGTGTGGTTTCACCCTCGGTAGGGGTGTTTTCCGTAATCTCAGGGGATGAAGTATTGGTTTCGCCGGTTTCCGCAGGGGGAGTTTTTTTCTCACAGGCCACGGTTAAAAGCAAGGTCAACACAAGCAGAAGCAGGGTAAATCGTTTAAAATTGAATTTTTTCATGGGAGACATCCTTTCTTCGGAAATGTATCAATTATATTGTATCACAAAATATTTACTTTGTCAACATTCGGCGGAATCGTCAAAAAAATGCAACTGCTCAGAGGGGGGCGTGGGGGGAAGGGGAGGACGCATTCCCAAATGCTCGTAGGCCAGGCGTGTGACACAGCGGCCGCGGGGAGTGCGCTGGATAAAGCCCAACTGCATGAGATAAGGTTCGTACACGTCTTCAATGGTGATGGCTTCCTCGCCAATGGTAGCCGCCAGGGTGTCCAACCCCACGGGGCCACCGTTGTAGAATTTGATGATGGCCTCCATCATGCGGCGGTCGGTGTTGTCCAGCCCCAACTCGTCAATTTCCAAGCGATCCAACGCGTAGCCCGCCGTGGCTGCGTCGATCTCACTCTTACGCTGAACTTGGGCAAAATCGCGAACGCGCTTGAGCAGGCGATTGGCGATACGGGGGGTGCCGCGGGAGCGTGAGGCAACCTCATATGCGCCGTCATCCGAAATAGGAATACCCAAAATGGCTGCACTACGCTTGACGATCAGCGCAAGCTGTTCGGGGGTGTAAAGCTCTAACTTGAGCAGCACACCGAAGCGGTCGCGGAGAGGGGTGGTAAGCTGACCTGCACGGGTGGTGGCGCCGATGAGGGTGAACTTCGGCAGATCAATGCGGATGGAGCGGGCAGAAGGGCCCTTGCCGATGATGATATCTACGGCGTAGTCCTCCATGGCGGGATAGAGGATTTCTTCTACGGTGCGGGGCATACGGTGGATTTCATCGATGAACAGCACATCTCCCGCGTTGAGATTGGTGAGAAGCGCCACGAGATCACCGGGCTTTTCAATGGCAGGACCGGATGTGATGCGGATGCTGACCCCCATCTCAGCGGCGATGATGTTCGACAGGGTGGTCTTACCCAAACCGGGAGGGCCATAGAGCAGGACGTGATCCAGAGAATCTCCGCGGAGCTTGGCGGCCTCAATGTAGACCTTCAGATTCTCCTTGGCCTTGTCCTGACCAATATAATCCTCCATATGGCGGGGACGCAGAGATACCTCGGCCTCATCCGAGCCGGGGGTATAGGCGGTGGAAACGATGCGGTTTTCAAAATCCATATCGTCCCCGCTGTCAAAACGGGAATCGTCAAAATAGGTTTCGTTCATGGGTGGTACCTTTCAAGTTGTGATGAGGCCCCTTCTTCGAGGGGGCAGTCAGCCAGCGGCTGACTGGGGGAGTTATTTCTTCTTCGGCACGAACATCCGGAAATCGAACTGCCGTGGTACGTCGATGTCGGGATCCTCTAAGGTTTCGTCGTGAGCCGCTGCGCGCGCCTTCTGAATGGCAATATAGAGGGAAGTCAGGGAGATCTCGCCCTCGCGGATGTCGGTAACCGACAAGCCACCGTCGCGGAATAACACAGCCTCGGCCTCGTCAATGCGACCTGTACGGAGCAGAGCAAAGGCGTAGTTCATGGCCACGCGGCCGTCGGCTTTCACGCTGTAGGGGAGAGTCTCATAAGCTGCGATTATTTCACTATACAACTCGGCGTTGAGTGCTAACGCGAAGGATTGACGGGCAAGAGACACGTCAGAGGGGCAGAGCGCGTTGGCTCTGAGAGCCGTCTCGGCGGCGGGCTTTATCTCCCCTTTGAGGCGGTAGATCTGCGCCTTGAGAAACAGAGCCGTGGGCGTAGGTTTAGTGCGGTAGGACAGGGCGGCATCAATGGCCTCTTCAGCGTCGCGAACACGGCGCTCGGCTAGATAAATGGCGCTCAGATGGAGATAGTTTTCATGGGTGGGCTTAGCAGATTCCAAAAGCTGTGTCCACTCCTTTTGGAGCATCCAGGACACGGGAGCCTCGGTTTGACCCAAAACGGGAAGCTGTGCCGTGCCCAGCAGAGTTGCCCAAGGGGTCTCTACCTCGGTCAACTCGCCAAAATCAAGGTGAGGACAGATAAGAGGTTGATTGGCTTTCTCTCGGCGAAGGTTTTCCAGCGTTCCCCAAGCGGAGCCGTAGCAGATACGCTTTGAGGCAGGGGAGAGCGCCATGGACTTGGTGGATCTCAGCAGAGCTTCCAGCTCGTCAATGGGGGAGATGCTTTCCAATGTTTTTCCTACCTCAGCGCGGGCATCTGCCCAATCTCCGTGTACCTTTTGGGGATCGGCTGTGATGGCGCCGAAGGTTTCCAGCCACTCCCAAGCTGTCTTGGGAGGCATGGGAATACACTCGTATTGGGTGTGGGCAAGACCTGCCTGAATCTCCACGTAACGGCCGTCGTGGCCATCTTGCGTCAAGAATTCCTGCCAACGCTTGCCTCCTTCTCCCTGTCCCCACACGAAGAGCTTTCGCCCTTGGAGGCGGGCGGTGGAGGACTGGATGAATCCATAGCCCTCACGGTCGATGTAGGCAGTATACTTGCGGGATGAAGGAGGAATCTTCCAAAAATAGTCGATGGCCACGGGATTGTTGGAGGGGTATGTAATGTCAATGCCCTCATGGAAGGGAACGGGATTTTTTCCCACCATGCCGCCTTTATTGTTGTAAGTCTCGGTGGCGTCGATGACATCTCGCGCCTCGTGATTTTCTCTGACGGCCATGTTGGTCCACCAGTACATGGGCACCGTTTCACGGGTGGGGTTGACGATACGCATACGGCCGTATAGCACACGGGAGCCTTCGGGGAGGAAGAAGTCCATTTGATAGACCACACCGCGGATGCGCTCATATTCGTACATACGAAGCACGGGAGTGCCGTCTTCCAAAGAAGTTTCCACAGCGTGAATAGGGGAGCAGGTGAAGGGATGGTGGCCGATCATGCCGCAGTTGAATTCGATACCGCCTGCCAACCAGGCGTTGCGCACAGCCAAATTGCAGGGACGCACCATAGGGTTGGTGTAGAGCAACTCCCGGCCTGCCACCTTGTCGTACAAGGACCAGAGACGGCCGCCAAGCTCAGGCAGAAATAGCGCCTTGAGGTGTTCATTTTCCAGTGTGACGCCGATGTATGTGGTAGGGGTGTCGGAACGATCGTAAAGATCCTGCATCCGATACGGGAAGATGGATGGAAGACCACCGTAACCTACAAACAACTCGTCGTCCTCATCCAAGCGGCTCTCCGCCAAATATTGAACATTGGACATCTCATAAAGAGAGGGTAGGGTGGATTCGCCGTTAAATTTTGCGGAGGGCAGGATGACGGGGTGGATGGTCATGGACATGGGAAGTCTCCTTTCACGCTTTCATGAGCTTCTTCAAAGCTTCTTTGATGATGTCTTCAACGGAGAGCTTGGTGATGTCGATGGTCTTGAGGGCATTTTGTGCTTCGGCACGTGTAAAGCCCAGCACCAAAAGAGCATCCTGAGCTTCAGAGAGTTTTCCGCGAGGGGGCGCATCTGGGGCATCGGCGGAATGATCCAGTACGGCTGAGGAAAGGTCATCGTCAATGCTGGTTTCCTTCATGAGCTTATCTCGCAGTTCAAGAATGATGCGTGCGGCGGTCTTGGGACCGATGCCATTGGCTTTGGATATAGCCTTTTTGTCTTCGGTACAGACAGCCAAAGCAAACTTTTCGGGTGTCAGAAGGGACAGAATGGACATAGCCGCCTTGGGGCCTACGCCGGATACCGTAATGAGCATTTTGAAGGAGGATAGCTCTCGCTCGTCCCCAAATCCAAACAACTCAATGCCGTCTTCTCTCACGGACAGATGGGTGTACAGCGTGACCACGGGGGGCGTGTCGGCCGTGTGCCGAGGAGGCAACCCGCGATAGGTGTTTTCGCTGACCGTCATTTTGTATGCAACTCCGGAGGCTTCCACCACAGCCATGGAGGGCGTGGCGTGAACCAGAGGGCCTTTGATATAGTAAAACATATGCTTGCCTTTCTCAGCCGCCTGTGAAGACGGAGACTTGTATCAAAATCGGGGGCGGGGACTGCGTGTCGCCGCCCCCGAGGGGATCACTTTTTCTTCTTGGATTTTTGCTTGGAATTCTGCTGGTTTTTGGATGGATTCGGATTTTTTTGAGGCGCTTTCGCAGAGGATTCAGATGCTTGGGTATTCTTTTCGACAGCTTCCTCCGCTTTTCGTTCGGCTTCTTCAGCGGCGGCCTGCTTCATGGCCGCGATTTCTTGTGTGGAGGGAACGTATACTCCTTCCCGTACAGGTGGCAGCGAAGATTCGCGATATCCGATGTCTCCGGGGCCGGCTTCTACTTTTTCAGGCTCCATCTCGGGAAGCTCGGGGCGTTGAATACCCACAAGATGCTTGACGACGGGCAGCTTGCGCAGGAGAGGATAGAGAATAAGCAAAGCTAAGAAAATGGCAATGAACAGGACGGAGACGGTAAAGCCTAACACGTACTCATCGGGCATATATTTCAGCTCGATGCTATGCTCCCCGGCACCCTCTACATAGAAAGTAACCAGCGCATCGGAGGACTTGAAGATCTCTACAGGATTGCCGTCCACGGTGACTTTCCAACCTTCATCGTAGGCGATGGAGGTGTACATAAGCTGACGCTCCGTGGTCGTCTTGACCGTGCCTGTCAAATGGTCGTCGTTCCAATCGCTGTCAAAGACCATGGGAGTTTCGGAAAGACGGCCCATTGCCTCTTCAAAAACAGCCCAGTCAATATAATAAATGCAGGATTTCCAGGAATCCTTGATATACAGGTTGTGGGAGCTGTTGTCAATGGTAACCTCCAGCTTGGCGTCATTGGCTTTGTCAGCCTGGGTGACGATACCGAGAGAGACAATGCGCTGGGTCTCGCTGCCGCCAAAGCCGTCCTTGGAGGAGTTGTTGAACTTGAGCTTGACCTCACGGGGATAGTCGCTGGGGAAGTAATAGTACAGCTCGGTGTTCTCAGGAACAGTATAGCTGTAGGTTAGTACGCCCGTGGAATCGGTATTGCTGACCGCATATTTCTTGTGCTCCGCAATGGAGGAAGTCGTGGCGTTGAGTAGTTCGGGTTCTCCGTTCTGCACGGCGGGCACAAAGATCTCAACAGTCTCGTCCTCTCCCAGCATGGCGGTGACCATGGCGTTAAGACAATCAAAGGGATTATCGTATTGGGTCATGTCAAAGTCTGCATAGGCCTCATTGACACCGTGAACGATGGAAAGAACATAGGGGTTCAGATAGACGTCGTAGGATCCGTGAAGCATGGCATCTTCATCGTAACCGTAGTCCTCCTTGGTGTAGAGCGGATCGCCGTAATAATGCTTGAGATCATCCTTGGTTATGATATATTTGATACCCACCAGAGAATCATTGACGGGTGTGCCACCCAAATATTTGGACCAGTGGGATCTGGAGGCATAGCCCATGTTGCGGAGAAAATCAATGGTCTCACGGTTGAGCAGAGAGGAAGAAGAGGTGAGACTATTCATGTTCAACGCATAGTTGTCATTTCTCGCTCTATGATAGGTCTTTTCGGTGCGGTAGAATCCGTTGTCATTTTCTGTAATTAAGTGTGTGATAGGACGGAAGGTATCCGTGAGGGTCTCATAACGGGAATGTCGGGAGAACGAAACATCTTTGTCAAAGGCATCCAGCTCTACAAGTCCGCTGGTGAACACCTCCGCGCACACGATGAAGGCCATAACCACAGAAATGGTTTCTTTTTTGGAGGGACGTGCCTGACCCCACAGGCAAATGATGATGAAGTAGGCGACCAAAAGGCCCAAAGAAAGCCAAATGGTAGCAAAGGGACGAACCACCAGCTTTTCGTTGCTTTCGGTGAGGAACTCACCCAACTCCTGAATAATCAGAATCATGAGCCCGATAAAAGCCGTGATGGCTAAGAGCGGCTTGCGCCCTGTGAAACGAAGATTTTCAAAGGCGCGAAAGGCCAGAATGATGAGGAAGAAGCTCAGCATAAAGCTGTAGCGATAGTTGAGCCAGTTGGGATTTTGGAAGCCGTGCCAAACAAGATCCAGGGTGCTGGTGGCAAAGGAAGCGACAAAGAACAGGATGAACAAGGCGGCCGCAATCTTTTCACGATTGGAAATGCGCTTGGAAATAAAGAAAGCGGGAGATAGCATCAGGGTCAACACGCCGCAGTAAAGGATGGGAAGACCCTCAGGACGCACCGTGTCGTAAGAGGATGGAAGGAGCTTAAAGAACAGCTCGAAGAGATCGAATTTCTGCTTGATATCCCAACTGGGATTAGAGAAATCGTCCTTACCGAGAGCCAGTGAATAACGGGCGGAAATAATGATGATGGCCACCATACCCACGGCTAAAAGAGACCATCCGGCCATACGGAGTACCGAGCGGACAAAGTGATTGGGCTCGCCCGTGGGGTTGTTCTCGTTGTTTTGATTGTGAGCGAAATAGTAGTAGAAACAGTAGGCAACCGTAAAGATGCAAGCCATGTAACCGGTATAGAAGTTGCTGAACAGGATGATAGCCAGGGTAAAGACGTACAGGCGGAATTTGCCGTACTTGATAAGCTGTTCAATACCGTAAGTCAGCAGAGGCAACCACAGCACTACGTCGATCCACATGGAGTTGTTCATCTGAATAACGCAATAGCTGGACAATGCGTAGAGGATGGAGAAGGTGATAATGGTCAGCTTGCTTCTGGATGTGGAGTGCTTGTGCAGATAGAAGCCCATGTTAAAGCCGCAAAGACCGGTCTTGAGAAGGAAGACAAGGAAGAGGCTTTCTTGAATCCAATCCTTAGGAAAGAGGCCTATGAGCAGGGCAAAGGGGCTGGCGACATAATAATCGTACATACCCATGAATTCACCGCCCAGATTACGTGAGAAGCAATACAAAAGAGAGCCCTCACCGTGCAGGCAATCCCAAAGATATTCGTAGAAGGAGACATACTGGCTGTTCAAGTCCAGCACCAGTATGGTACCGTCTCCAAAAGGATAAATTCCCCGTGCCACGTACATGAGGTACAAAAGCACGGCAGGCACGGTAAAAGCAACCATCAAGTAGCTGTACTCATGATGGGTAGAGGTAAGCCATGTTTTCAGGTAAGAGAAAAGTCCTTTTTTACCCACCGCTTGGGGCGAGGGAAGGGTGCGATCCATAAGCAACTGCCTTTCTTTGGATATTTTATGATAAAAGGAATTAAAACTGTCGATTTATTCCCGGCTGTCGGTAGGGGTGACCGTTTTGACGGCCTTTTCCAGTTTGAGGCGATCCAGCACCATGTCACGGCCACATCCCACGCACACGATGCGCACCTCACTCCCTGTGCGCAAAACCTTAAACCGCTTTTCGCCGCAGGGATGGGGCTTTTTCAGCTCCAATACGTCACCGACGTGGATGGGGATGATCTTCATGGGAACGGATGCCTCCTCTGAAAAGTATATTCATATTATTATAACACATTTTTCCTGTATTGTAAACCCTTCGGGGGGATTTTCTTGGGAATTTGGCGAGAAAATTTGGTGGTGAAGTTGGAGGGGTATATGGTTGTTTGCGGCCGTGCCGGTTGCATTTTTGACCTTCCCCTTTGGGGAAGGGGGACCATCCGAAGGATGGTGGAGGAGGTGAAAAACTTTGGTCAGCAAGCAATATGTTTTCGGCTTTAGCCTCACCCACCGCGTTGCGGTCCCCCCCCCCAAAGGGGAGGGTATAGGTGCGCGTGCTCCTCCGCTAAACAACCATTTGCATATGTCAAAAAGCACCGCACGCCGTCGGCGTGCGGAGTCGTTTTATGGGTTGAGGTTTTGAACGTCCTCGGTCTTGACCTCGTACACGGCGCAGACGAACAGATCCACCTCCCCGTCTCCCACCTTGTCCTCGGCAAGCAGACGGTTGTATTCATCGCGGAAAGCGGCGCAGTCTTCCGCGGCGGAAAACAGACCGTATTCGTTCAGCTTGGCGCGATGCTCGGCAAAATAGCGGTCATCCTCCAACAGCTCGTAGATACAGTAGTTATCAAAGGGGATCTCACAGCACTCGTAGCCCAAAAGGGTCATGGGCGGCAGAGGCGCGACCCACACCTCGCCTGTGTAGTCGGAGCAGATAAAGAGCAGACGGCAGGGGCGGCCGTATACGTGGCAGCCCGCCAGATAGTCCCTGAGCAGTTGGGGGCCGCTGACAAATTCGTTGATATACCAATAGCCCTCTCCCGCGGGACGGGAAAAGCGGCGGTTCCGAAGCTCGCGGACGGCGGGATCACGGCAAAGTCCTTGATCCGTCAAGGGATCCTGGGCATATCGGTGAACCCCTCGGTAGTCGTTCTTGGGCAGAAATTGCTTGAAGGTGGGATCCTCTATGGTAAGATCCTGGATGAGAAAGCCGTTGGGGGTGAGCATGGGGACTCCTTTCCGTCAATCCGTTTCCTTGATGATCAAGCTCTGCAATCCCGCGATCTTCACCGTCACGTCATGCCCCTTGTCGCTCTTGACAAACTCGCAAGGCACCAAGGCATCCTCAAAGGGATCGTACAAGACGGGTTCTTTCATGCCGTAAACCGTGAAGGATGCTTCCACAGCCTCCTCGTTGGTATTGACCAGCAGACAGGCAAGACCCTTGTCGGTGTCCCGCGCGAGGCGGAGCAGACCGTGGGTGGCTCTCTTAGCGCGGATGGGACAGAAGTCGGGTTCGTCCTTGTCAAAGTGCCACTTGAGAGGCTCCCACAGCTCTTCTTCGTCGGCCTCCACCACATCGCGGTAACGAATGACCTTGACCGTGTCTCCCAGGTTCTCAAAAACCTGCTTCATCTCAGGGGTTTCATCCATAGGCGGCAATATGAGCGCACTATAGACCTCGCCGTAGACATCCCCGTTGGAGGTTCTCAACCGTCCCTTGTAGTCCCGTTTCATGCGGGATAGGGTCTCGCCGTCCACAAAGTCGAAGTCGATCTGATAGGAAAGGAGCATATCCATGATCGCCTCCAGATCTCCTTTGCAGTTTTCTTCCCAAAAGCTATATGTACCGTACTGGGCATCCGAGGGCTTGTGATGGCGGCGGAAGGTTTCAATGGGGTAGTAGAGCAGGACATCGGCCTTGTGCTTGCCCGCCATGATGGCGTCGATG
>SVTB01000018.1 GCA_015064015.1 Oscillospiraceae bacterium
TGGGTTTGAAAAATTGATGGTAAAATTCGTCATGCTTTCTTTTCCTAATCCATATCAATATTGCTCGCGGGTATGCAGCCACCACTCAGCAAACAGCAGAGCCACAAGCGCGATGGCAAGATATAACAAGAGGTCGAGGTCGGTGTTGTCTTCGGCCACATAGAAAACGGGATTTTCCAAAGCATCCTCAACTGAGAGAATATTGCTTTCTGCGGCGGGAATGCGTACATAGAAGTTTTCCACGATTTCCACACCCGAAAGAGGAGTTTGGGTCACGGTGTATACACCGGGTGTTTCCAGCTGTACTGTGGCAGGAAATTCCGTGAAGGTTTCGTCTACATAAGGGCCTGTAACAAAGAGCGTTTCGCTTCGTGCACCCAGAGATACCGTCTCGCCCACGTCAAAAATATGTGTCGTCACAGTAGAAGGCATATAGTATTCTACCATGTTGTACATGATCATGGGGAATTCCATCATGACGGCCAGGTTGGAGAAATTCAAGCTGAAGGACATGATGGCCAGCTTCTGATCGGGATCGTTTTTGGCAATAAAAACGGGATCGTTTCCGCAAGACATTAGGGTGGTGAAGCCGTCAGCGCTGGTGATGGGGAAATAGCGAGTGACGGTGATCGCTTCTGCGGTAACCCTGTTCATGATGGGGTGGTGCTCCCCCGCAACCAAAGGAGTTTCATTGTGGAAGCCTTGAATGGCACCGAGACGGAAGCCCGCGCTGGTGGGAACCTCAGTGGGGTTGGCCAGCAGAACCACGCCGTCGGTAGGCATGATCTTAGGCATCTGATGCTCGAAAATGTAGAAGTCAAAGCCCTCGGTAGCGGGCTCGGCTTCGGGGTCCACTTGCACGATTTCTACATCCCAGCGGTAGCTGAGCTGATTGCGAAGCACCATCAGCGCACTGCTAAAGTAGTTGTTAGGTGTGGTACTGGCGTACTGGATCTTGAGGGGTTGTTTCTTTCCGCCGTAAAGATAGAAGCTGTTATCCATATCAAAGGAATCATTTTCCTCAATACGAACGTAGACGTGGTCAAAGGTGTAGATATCTACTTCCTCTACGATTTCGGCACCGACGGAATCCTCGCGGGACTTGCCAAAAGCAATGGTTTGTACAGCGTCGTTATCGCAGTTCACATCAGCAACGAGATTTAGCGTGGTGAGCTCCTCGTTGACACCGGCGATATCGCACATCACACGGATGCTGCGATTTTTACCGTAGCAAGCCACGTCAATCTCAATGCGGTAGGCATTTTCATCGCTGACGGCGCGCACGTCTAAAATGGCGGCGTTCCAATCGTTGATGTCCTTCACGGATCTAACCACTACCTCACCGGGGTCGATATAGTCAACATCGGTGTAGAGAACCACTTGAGTATTCTCGGCATAGGCGGTGATTTCCTCAGACAGCTTGATAGCGGCCTTGATGTCGGATGTGCCGTAGGAGCAAACGCTCTTGTTAGCAGGATCGATGAGCTCATCCAAAGCATCCATCACTTGCGACTTGGCATCAACACCGGCGCGCTGCACCAAGAAAGTAGGTGTGGTATCCGCCAAAATGATAGAAATCTCAGCATTTTCCTTTTCAAAGAGATCTGTAACTTCTTTTTTTGCTTCTTGTACTGCCTTTTCAAAGCGAGTCACGTTGCCGGTTTCGGCCATCATGGAGACCGAAGTATCCAAAATCAGCACCTTTCGCTCGCTCTCGACTTTGTCTGAAGAGATAAAGGGCTGTGCCAAAACGAAAGCGGCGGTGGTGATGACCAACACCTGACAGAGGAAAAGTAGGATACTGCGAAGCTTGTTCAGGGGGATTTTGTTTTTCTTATACTTGAGGCTCAATTTCCAAACGAAGGTGCTGGAAATGATCTTGTTTTGATAATTTGGCTTAATGATGTAGATAAGAATCAGCACGATGAGGCCGATCAGACCCAAAAAGCCTAAGGGGGTCAACCAACTCATGCAATGATACCTACCTTTAACAATTCTTTGAACAGCATTTTTTCAATGGGTTGATCCGTGGAGACAGAAATAAAATCTGCCCCCCGGGACGCGCAGAAGGAGCGAAGCTCCTCCTTCATATCTTTGAGGGCTTCCGCGTAAGCCAACTGGTTGGAACGGTTGATGCGGATGCGAAGGTTTTTGGGATCCTCCATGCCCAAGGATTCAGCGTCAATGAGGTTGACTCTGCCGCTGTATGCAGGATCGATCTCGTCAGGTGTCATGACTTGGATCAAGAGCACCTGCTTCTTTTTGTAACATAAATAATCAATGGCTTTTTTCCAGTCACTGTCGGTAAAGAAGTCCGAAATGATGACGGTAAGTCCGTCATTGGAGCCAATGTTGGGGCAAGAGGTGACGGCACGGTACAGATCTGTCTCGCCGTCAAACTCCAACGCTTCGAGAGAGCTGATAGCGTCAAAGAAGGCCTTTTTGCCAACCAACGTGCCGTGGCTGTCTTCCGCCACATCGCCCTTAATGAGTTTAAAGGAGGTCTTGTCCATGTTGTGAATGGACAAATAGCCCAAAGCCGCCGCCACACCAATGGTGTACTGCGCTTTTTGGGGCATCTCCTTACCCATGGATGCCGAACAGTCAATGAAGATCTGGGTGTGCATCTGACGCTCGTCTGTAAACAGTTTGAGGAAGAACTTCTCAAAGCGACTGTACAGATTCCAGTCGATGCGGCGGATATCGTCGCCCAGCATATATTCACGGTAGTCGGCAAATTCAACGGTCTGTCCATAGGTGCGCACCAGGTGCTTGCCGCCGAAGAAACCGCCTAAATTGGCTCGGAGTTCAAAGGACAGGGCTTCCAAACGACTGAAAAATTCATCGTTTAACATAGAACCCTTCATTATTTTCTCCCGTGCTTGCTGCGCTTCTTGTCGTCTGCCTCAGCTGCCTGAGCGGTCTCGGAGGCTACGTTGATCTTCTTGGCAGAAATGCCGGTGCGGTCGATCATCTCGTTGACGATCATGCCCACGATATCATCAGCGGAAACTCTCTCAGCTACAGCTTCGAAGGTCAGCTTGATGCGGTGACGGAGAACGGGGAAGGCAAGCTCATTGATGTCGTTGTAAGAAACATTGAAGCGGCCGTTCATAAGAGCTTTCACCTTGGCGGCGGAGATTAGAGCCTGGCCCGCACGGGGGGATGCGCCCAAACGGACGTACTTCTTAGCGGTCTCGCTGGCGCACTCGCTGTCAGGATGAGTAGCGGAGCAGAGCATCATGGCGTAACGCATGACATCGGTAGCCACCTCGATGGCATTGGCGGTCTTGCGCATCTCCAAAAGTTGCTGACCGTTACAAGCAGCGTCGGCAACCTCGGCCATGGTCTTTTGGGTCATATTAACGATCTTCATCAGCTCGTCCAAAGAGGGGTTCTTGACGATGATCTTGAACATGAAACGGTCCATCTGAGCCTCGGGCAGAGGATAGGTACCGTCCTGCTCCACGGGGTTCTGGGTTGCCAGCACGAAGAAGGGTTCTTCCAGCTTTCTGGAAACACCCATAACGGTAACGGTATGTTCCTGCATGGCCTCAAGGAGAGCGGATTGGGTCTTGGGGGTTGCGCGGTTAATTTCGTCTGCCAGGATGATGTTAGAGAATACGGGACCGGGTTGGAACTGGAAGGAGGAGTTGCCGTTCTCGTCCTTGACGATGATGTTGGTACCCGTCACGTCTGCGGGCATCAGGTCGGGGGTGAACTGGATGCGGGAGAAGGGCAGGTCAAAAACACGACCCAAAGAACGAACCAAACGGGTCTTACCAACGCCGGGCACACCCTCAAGAAGGACGTTACCGCCCGCGATCATTGCGATGACAGCGCCTTCAATAACTTCGCGCTGACCAATCACGTCGCGATGGATCTGCTCGAATATTTTGTTGCACTGCTCGCTGAACTGCTTGATGTTCTGTTCTGTTACCATGATAAAATTTCCTCTCTTTTTTATGTATAATTTTTATTGACGATGGGGGATATCAAACGATACCTAAATAGGCTTCGATGATGGCGCGTTCTTCCTCCGTCAGCTGATCGCCCTCTTTTTCAAGGCGTTCACGGAGCAATTCTTTATAGCTTTCCAGAACCTCGCGGTAGTAAGTTTCACCGTCGATGATCTGGTTGGCTTCCTCGTATTTACCGCCGGCGCTGGAAGGAGAATCACTATCCTCACCGGGACGGGACTGGCTGGCATTTTCGCTTTCGTTGGGGGAATCGTTAGGCGATTCGTCGCTGTCATCGCTACCCTCGTCACCTTCTTCTATGAGAAGCTCAAAGACAGCGATGTAAATCACATGGTCGGTGATCTCGGTGTCCTCACGACCGGGCTTGGAACGACCGTCGTCCCACTCTACGAAAACGTAGCCTTCCTCGGCAACTGCCACGACGGGTAGGGCGTTACTACCTTGCAAGACAAGCTGGTCAGCTTCTCCTTCAATGTAGCCACCGTCCTCTACTTCATAGGTGACCGAAAAGTAAACCTCTTGTGCTTCTTCGATTGCATCCTCCAGAAGCTCGTCACCACTCGGGATGATACCTGCTTGGCTCAAAATGGTGACGGTCAGCATAGCGGATACCAGTACAAAGGTAACGATGAAGGAGGCCAACATAGCGGGCTTGATTTTCAGCTTTAAACTCGAAGTTTTGAGCTTAGCCAAGTGTGCCTTGGCATCCTCTCGTTGCAGATGCGCAATAACAGACTCCTCGTTTTCAAATTCCACCATGGTGACGAGACGCTCTTCCAAACCAAGACTATCCAGACGCCGTGCGTTTTTCATAGCTGTGAGTCGGAACTTGGTGAAGTAGAAAATGGGCGCTGTGATCAAAGTAACACCGGCGATCACGATCAAAGCAAGGAGCAGACCATTCAGCTTGGTAAACCACGTGATCAGTGCGGTGATAAATCCACAGCCGAAACCAGTGATTAGGCCTGAGAGAATGGAGAAGAACCATGCTTCAAACCTGAGCTTGGCATAGTGTTTTTTAAAGTGCTTCTGGGGCTTCATTTATGTATCCTTTCCGAGCGGCTTCCCGCTCCTATGGGTACACAACCGTGTGAGATACGGCTGTGTTTAACTCCCAAGGGAGTTAAATAAATAAGTCTTACGAATCAACTGATCTGCTCGCCGTAAGGCTCATTTGTTAAACTCTCTTGTAGGGTGGTGAGGGACAGATGTCCCTCGTTCCACCCGTGACCCCTTACCCGAAGGTAAAGGGTCAAAATGTGTTTGCGATGATATCCGTGAGATCAGCCCATCATTAGGGTTTTCTTGTAGGTTTGAAGTCTCAGCTGGAAATCCTTGAGTAAATTCTCGGAAACGTCGGTGGCGAGACCCAAGCTATTGATGGCGCTCTGAATGAATTTCAGCTCAGCGTCGGTTACCTCGGGAGAAGTGACTTTGTCCAAATAACCGGCCTTTTTGAATTCTATCATAGCCTTTTTCAAAGCATCTTCACAGCCTGTAAGCTCACGGATCTCGGCACATAACTTTTCAATGCCGGAAATTTCTTCCTTCGTGAGTTCTACGGAGGGCTCGGGATCAGGCTCGGGCTTGGTATCCAAAATGGATTGTTTGTAATTCTTAAGTCTATTTTGGAATTCCTTTTTCATGGATTCAAACGCGTTGCCTGTCAAGGCAAGCTTATTAAGGGTTTCGTCAATGAAAGTGACTTCGAGCTTAGTAAGCTCTGCGGACAAGACATTGCTTAAGTAACCCGCGATTTTGAAATCCAAGAGTGCTTTTTTCATGATGTCAGCCTTACCCTTGAGCTCGGGCATTTTAGAACAAAGCTTTTCTATACCGGCAATTTCTGCGGCAGACAGTTCTACGTCGGAAACATCGCCCTCCTCTGCAAATACAAAGGTAGCATTAGAGTTATCCAATGCGGCACCAAAGCTCTTGCGCGCCTGGGTCTCGGTCAATGTTTCAAAGATGATAACGGTATTCTCGGCCAAATTGCTGAAAGCAAATTCTCCAACGTACAGTTCAATGATGTTGAAGCGAATTTCGGTAATACCGGTACCGCTTAAGGCGTAGTTGGCCATCTCAGTAAACTTTTTCGCCGTTTGGAGGGAGCCTGTGAGGGAGGCGCATCCAAGGAACACCTCGGTAGGTAGGCGGTCACAATAGGTCAACAGTTCGATGGAGGTCAGCGAAGAACAGTTAGCGAAGGAACGTTCACCAAATCCCACGAGGTTGGGATATCCTGCAGCATAGGTCACAGTAATCAGCTTGCTACAATTTTCAAAGCTACTGGTGCCGATGTTGGAAACAGTGCCGTTGAAGACTACCGAGGTAAGGTTCTCGCAGTTCATGAAGGCATAGATACCGATATGATCTATATAGGGGGGAAGGGTGACTGTTTCAAGCGCCGTACAGTTATAGAAGAAATAACTACCAATAGAGACGTTCTTACCGGTGGCGGGGAACGTGACGGTCTTGAGGGACTTACAATCCTCGAATACGCCGGTAGCGGATATGTCGGTAACCCATTCGGGAATCACAGCATTCACGATGCCGGTGTTTCGATACATATGATCGGTCAGATAGGTGATACCCTGGAAGGGAACGACGCTTGTCAGCTTCACGCAATTATCAAAGAGGTTTGCGCCTACGGAGGTGAAGGAAGTGTTTCTGTCAGCAAGGGCTACGGTTGTCAGCGCGGTACAGTTAGCAAAAGCGGAATGACCGATCTTGTTGACGCTCTCGGGAATGTAAACATTTGTAAGAGCAACACAACCCTCAAATGCGTAATCACCGATTTCCTTGATGGTAGCGGGAATGATGATAGAGGTCAGATACTTGGAGCCCCTGAATGCGTTGGTGGGAATGATGCTGATATTGTTGGTGGCGGGAATCTCAAAGCTCTTCAGCTGAGAACCTGCAAATGCACCACTCAGAATTTCGTGAACGCTATCGGGCAGGATGTAGGTGTCAGCGGTGTTAGCAGCCGAGTAATAGATCAGCGTAAAGCCGGTCTTGTCGAACAAAGCACCCTTACTATAAATGAAGGATTTATTCGCGGAGTCTACGGTAAATTGTGTCACGCCCGTACAGTTGGAGAAGGGGTTGCCGTTGAGAGTGGTCAAGGTAGCGGGAATATTGAATGCCTTAACGCTGACGCAGTTCTCGAAGGCCAGCTCGCCGATGGAGGTAAGACCCGTGGCGAGGTTGACGGTCTCCAAAGAAGTGCAGTTGGCAAATGCCTCAGTACCGATGGTGCGGATTGTGGTTGTAAATACGGCAGCCTTCAGATTGCTACAGCCGGAGAAGGCTTCGTTACCTACGCTGCTGACGTTGCGGAAGTCAAATTCGGAGATGGCGGTGTTGCGGAAGGCCGCGTTACCGACGGAGGTTACCGTGGAGGGAACATTGATGAACGCGAGCTTAACGTCACCGTCAAATACACCGGCAGCCATGGTCTTTAGCTTGCAACCGTCTGCGAAGACTACGCGCTCCAGGTTGGTACATCCCGCAAATGCGTTGGCACCGATGGAAGAGATCTTGTTGGAAATTTGGATCTCGGTCAGGTTCACGCAGTTCAGGAAGGCAGAAGCACCAATGGTGGTGATAGACGTGGGAATATTAACTGAGGCCAGATCGGCACAGTTGGCAAAGAGGCTGTCGGGAATGCGAGACATGGCGTTAGGGAGACGAACCTCTGTCAATTTGGTACAACCTTGGAACATATTGGTGCCAAGAGAAGACAACTTGTCACCGAAGATGATGGTCTTTAGGTTGCTACAGCTGCTGAACAAGCTGTTGCCCACGGAGGTGAGTCTGCTGTTGGAGCTAAAGTATACAGTTTCCAAATTGGAGCAGCTGGCAAAGGCGTAATCGCCGATAAAAGTCACGGAATCCGGGATGGAGATTGTCGTCAAACTCTTACAGTTACGGAACATACGGGCGGGGATAGACTGAACACCCTCATTGATGGTAACGTTCTTCAAATTCGAGCAACTGACGAAGATTTGATCAGCAATGGTCTGCAAGGAGCCGGGAAGAACGGCGCTTGTCAGTTTAGTGCAGGAACCGAATGCTTGGTAACCAATGGAGGTCGTACCTTCAGGAATATTCAGTCCGGTGATTTTAGAACCGTAGAATGCTTGATAACCAATGCTTCTCAGCTTGTTGCCTTCAAAAGCGATGGTGGACAACTGAGAGGTACCATTGGAATGGAATGCATAATCCCCGATGGTCTCCAGAGAAGCGGGGAAGATGATCATTTCCAAACTACAATCGCGGAAAGCGGAAGTGTTGATGGTCTTGAGCGTGCTGGGGAGCTTGATGAGCTTACCTTGGAACTTGTTGAATGCGCCAACCTCGATGGTTTCTACACCTTCGGGGAGCTGGAGGATACCCTCGTATTGGATGTTAGAGGGGCAGTAGTATAGGGTTTTGCCGTCCAAGCTGTAGATAATACCGTAGGCATCCTTCTTCATTTGGGCATCGCCATCGGGCAGAGTGACAGACTGGATGGAGTTGCAGTTGGTAAAGATAGACTCCTTGTCTGCAAAGAGGGTGGTCATTCCACGAGACAGCTCAACAGCCTTCAGTGTTGTGCTATATTCGAACAGGCTGGTACCGACCACGGTTACGCTGTCAGCGATCTTGAAGCTTTCGAAGGAGGTGTAGCCGAATGCTTTATTACCAATATAGGTGACCTGGCTGTTACCCCAATCGAAGGAAGCCAACTGACGGCAACCGGAGAATGCTTTTTCTTCAATGGTTTGAACATTGTTGGGAACGGTGAAGCTTGTCAGCTTGTTGTTGGAGAAGGCATTGGAAGAGATGAGTGTCATGGGAGAATCGACAGGCAGAGACAGGCTGATCATGTTGTTGTTGCCGCCGAATGCGCTGGCGCCCATATCCTTTACAAGGGGAAGGCTCAAGGACTTCAGCGCGGTATTATTACTGATGGCGTAGTTCTTGAAGCTGACGGGGGACGCATCAGGGTTGAATTCGATCATCAATTGGGCCTGGGGCTCGGGAGAGCCATCCTTGGGCGCACCGGCTTTGTTCAGGTTGTACATCGCATAGCTGTTGACTGTGTCAAGATGCGAAGGGAACTTGATGTAGGTCAAAGAGGTGACAGTACCAACATTCGAACCAATGGTAGCGTATGCCGCGCCGTTGGAAGAAACAGTGTTGAAGGAACCGATGGTCAACAAGGGCTTGCCGTAGTTGGGATCGTTCTTGTCAAATTCTTCAAATCTAATGGCGGTCAGCTTTGTTTCAAAGAAGGCCTTGGCACCCACCATATAGACGGTCTTGGGAATGGTAACGACACCGGTCTTAGCCCTGGGGCAGTAGACCAGCAACAGCGCATCGCTCTGTTCGGCGACGCTGGACAGATAGAGGATACCATTCTGAGCACGGTAAATGCGGTTGCCTGCGTCCACTTCGATGCTCTTTAGCACGGTGTTGCCGTCAAATACGGCATCTACGGTGTAGTAGTTGTAGAGCTCGTTGTAAGCGCCCAGCATTGTCAGGTGTGAGGGAAGCTTGATAGATTCAAAGGAGGTCTTGGCGAATGCGCCTTCACCGATCTCAAGAGAAGCACCCTCAGGGCCGTTAGCCATGATGACGCTGGTCAGAGGTGCCGACTTAAAGGCGTTGATACCGATGTAAGTCAAGCTTCCGGGGAGAGAAATGCTGGTAAAACGAGTACCCTCAAAGGCGGAATCTCCAATGGTGGAAAGGCCGCTGACAAAGTTGAAGTAAGCCAGCTTGGTACAACCGTAGAAGGCGGAGGTGCCGACTTCGGTCAGGCTCGCGCCCGTAGGCACAACAGCCTTTTGCAGGGTTGCGATGTTGGCAAAGGCGTAGCTACCGATGGAGGTTAAGTTCTTGGGAAGATCCACACCGGTCAGCGCGGTTCCCTCAAAGGCACCCTCGCCGCTGACGGCGGAGGTTGTACCGATCATCAAGGGAGCCGTACCTTCGTTAAAGATAACAGAAGTCAGCTTGGAAGCACCGGAGAAGGCACCGTTGCCGATGAAGGTAACGGTAGCGGGAATGGTGATGCTGCTCAGGCTGGTGTTGGCAAAGGTCTTCGTGCCGATGGTGGTCAGAGAAGAGGGAAGCGTGAAGGAGGAGATGACGGTATTGTAGAAGGCTTCGGAGCCGATCACCGTGGTAGTCATGGGCAGAGAAGCAGAAGCCAACTTGGTACAACCGTAGAAGGCCTGATTGCCAACGGTCATTGCCTGTTTGTTGTTCTTGTCGTAGGATACGGATGTTAGCTTGGTACAGCCGTAGAAGGCAGCTTCGCCAATTTCAGCGATGTTAGCGCCCAGCTGAACAGCTTCGATACGCTGGTTGTTCTTGAACACGCCTGCGCCGATCTTCTGCAGGGTATCCCAGGGAAGCTTGGTTAGATCACCGTCCTGATTCTTGGGATAGAACAGGATCTCGGTAAGGCCCTTGGTGTAAAGAACACCGTTCTTGGACTGGAGGTTGGGGTTGGCGGCATCTACCTCGATGCTCTCAAGAGAGATGCAATCGTTAAATACCGATCCGTCAAAGGCGGTCAGGGTCTTGGGGAGCTTGATGGTCTTAAGGATGGAGCATCCCGTGAACACAGATGTGCCGAAGGAAACGGGGGTCACACTCTCGCCGAAGCTGAAGGTGAGCAAAGAAGAACAGTTCTTAAATGCGGAATTACCGATATATGCGGTGGTTTTGTGAACGGCGAAGGTTTCGAGGGAGCTGCACTTCTCAAAGGCGTTGTTGCCGATCTGAGAAAGAGTGGCGTCATCATGAACCTCAATGGTGGAAAGTTGGGTGTCGTTCTTAAAGGCGTTGTTTCCGATAGAAGCGACATTGACACCCGAGCCAACCTTGAAGGTGGTGAGGGACGTACAGCCTGTAAAGGCGGAATCACCCACGGTGATGGCACCTCTGGACTTCGCGCCGCCGGCAAATTCAACCACAGACAGCTTGTTGCAGCTTGCGAAAGCATTGGAGCCGATGGTCAAATCACTGTTACGACCCTCCTCAACTACGAAGGAGGTCAAGTTTGCGCAATCCGAGAAGGCGTTGGATCCGATGCTGTTGATGTAGGCGGGGATCACAACGGAGGTGATGTCTCTGTTTCCTTGGAATACGTTATTGCCGATGCCGCTGATGCCCATGGGAGCCTTGAACTCTCCTCGGATGGTCTGAGGAACATAGAGGATGGTAAGGCCTGCGGGGTTGGCGTCACAGAGGTAGTTTTCCACGGCGGTGTAGACCGTGCTGCCCTCCTCCACCAGAATGGTGGTCAGCGCGGGGAGGGAGTTCAAAACGCTCATGCTTGCATCGAAAGGCGTGATGAGAGCGGGGAGCTTCAGCATGGTGACCTTGGAAAGACCGTGGAAAGCGTTGGCATGGATGGTCACATTTGCTTCGCGGCCGGGAGCAAACTCAATGGTCTCGAGAGCAGAGCAGTTATAGAAGGCACTCTCGGAGATCTGGGTGACGGTGGTGGAAATAACCACCTTGGTAATTTTCGAGTTATTGAAGGCGTAGGGGCGAATGGTATCTACCTTATCGGTGATGGTGTAGGTGCCGGTTTTGGCTCTGGGGAAGATCTCCAAATAGTTGTTGCCGGATGCCTTATCGAAGTAAAGCAGTGCACCGTCTGCGGAAGCATAGAAAACCTCATATGTCCCATCCTTTGCTACATACACATCGAAGGACTCCAGCTTGGAGCAGTCGTCAAACGCACCAACGCCAATATGGCGAATGGTATCGGGAAGAGAGATCGACTTCAAAGAGGAACACCCCAAGAAAGCATTGTCACTGATTTCAGTGATCTCCACGCCCTGATAGGTTACGGGAATGCGGATTTTGGCAACGGAATTCACCTTGGGGCCGCCCTTGACCGTATAGGTGCCGTCAGGCAGCAGCTCATAAGCAAGTACGTCGGAAGCCGCGTCAATAAAAGGATATACGTTCAGATCACCAATATTGGTGTAGGGAGCAAAACATATGCCCTCATCGTTCGTGATCTGCGTACCTTTGCCGTAAGCATCTGTGTACCAGCCTTTGAAGATACCGGATTCGCCATTCGTGATTGTAGGCACAGGCAATGTGAAGGGCTTGTTGAAGACCACAGTTTGGGAAGACCCGTTTTCAATGTCGGTAACCTGATCGGGATCTACGTTGAAGATGATTTTGTATTCATTGGCTTTCCAGTTGGCAAAGAGCACCATGGAGTTACTGCCGTTGAACACAGTATCAGAAAATTCCTTGCCGTTACCTTCGGCACCATCGGGTACGTTGTACCAGCCGTCAAAGGTAAAGCCGTCCTGTTGCATATTGGAGGGAAGCGTAATGGTATCACCCACAGCCAGATATTCGGTGATCTCACCCAAAGATGTACGGCTCATGTAAGTGATGGCGTAAGCGGTGACCTGAAGGGCAACCCAATCAGAGTTGTCAAGATCGGTGCATCTGACCTCAATCACGTTGATACCGGATTTGGTGAGGGTGACCTTTGCGTAATTTGCACCCGAAATGGCTACGGCCTGGCCGCCGTTGACTCTTACTTCAAAGTTGGAGCAGCCAAGAACGGGAGACCAGTAGACGGTGTTATTTTGATAAGTCAGCGTAGGCGCCAGCTTGTAGTTGCCCACCTTGATGGGGGCACAGTAGGCAGATCCTTCGCCATCCTTGATGGCGCGAACCGAAATGTCGTACAGCTCACCGACATTCAAAGAAAGTCCGTCAGCCGTTGCAAGATCAAACTTGGGCTCCGATACGGTGAAGACCTTATCATTGATCTTGACCTCATAGGAAGTAGCGCCGTTGTCCTTCCAAGACAGCACGGTATTGTTAGCCACCAAGCCCTGAGGAATGGCGGGGGCCGTTTTCTGACAGGTGGCCTTGGTCGCGTCGGGAGAGAGATAACCCTCGGTCACGGGGATGACCTCTATGGATATATCTCCACTGTAGTTGCCGAGAGCAAAGGTGTATTCCATCACCTTGTTGAAGGTGTAGGATTCACCGCCCGAGGTGATGATGACGGTGTAATAAGCGGCAAAGGGAACCGAATCCCAAATAAAAGCATCCTCTGCCTTGTCATAGATGATGCTGACCACGGGATCCAACGCACGCTCATAGGCAAAGGTCTTGGAAATAGACTCCGCATAGCCCTCGGCTACGGCCGTGACCGTGAACTTAATGCCACCCTTCTGCATGGTGCAGTTGGAGAAGTTGAAGTTGGTGGACTTGCCGTTATCGTACAAGGCGTGATTGTGGCCGGGGTTGCCGCATTCCACGGTGATGAGATACTTCTCTGCGTTGCGAACGGCATTGAAAATCAGGATGCCATCTACAACTGTAAAGTTGGAAACACGGTCAAGAGCCTTGTTGCGGAAGTAACGAACGGCGGCCTCCGAATTGTTTTCGGATTTGTTGGAAACGGCCGTCACCTCGATGGTAAAGTCACCTGCCGCAAACTGCTCGAAGTTGATATTCTTGGTGGTGGCACCCAAAGTTTCGTCATAGAGAACCGAACCTTCGGGATCTGTGACCTTCAGCTTGTAAGCAGATGCGCCTATCACGGAATTCCACTTGATGGAGGTAGCCGTTACGCTGACATTGGGAGCGGGAAGCTTATCGGTACCCGCTACAGACCATATTGCAAAGAGGGTGGTGTTCTCGGTCAGAGTGATGTCTTCCGTGTATTGATAGGTCAGCTTATCGCTTTCGCCATACGTACTGATGAACCAACCCTCAAAATTGTATCCATCGCGGGTGGGAGAGGCCAAATTGTAGAGCTTTCCGCCAATGGTGGTTACCTCGGGCAGAGCTTCAGCGCCCTCGTAGCCCAAATCAAAGGTTGCCGTGTATTCTACGCGATTGGCAACCTTTTCAACCCAGCGGGCGTAGATGGTGGTATCAGCCGTGATGAGCGTGGTGATAAAATCAAAGGGAGTTTTTAATTCTTCATCGGCGTACCAACCAAGGAATGCAAAGCCGTCTTTGGTGGGATCGGCGGGCTTGTCAGCGGGCTTACCGTTGACAACGTAAGCGTCGGCGATTATACTGCCGCCGTTGCTGTGATAGCTGACGATGTAACTGACCTTTTTTAGGAAGGTCATGACAGACTCTCCGAGGGTTACCTTCAGAGTGTCACCATCGATTATCGCCGTGGCAGTGCCGTCCTCATCCTTGAGAAAATCAAGGGCGATATCGCTACCGTTGACGGTATACACGCCGGATGCGTTGTAACCGGGACCTGTGAGGGAGAACTGATTGCCGCTGTTGAGGGACAACTGCAACTCGCCCATTTCCAGATCGTAATAGTAGATACCTGTTTCCGGTCCCTCGGAAGGTTGGATGACCGGAGGGGCATCGTTGTTGGCTCCGACACCCAAAACAACAGCAACAACAACCGCAGCGATCAATGCCAGGGTGGTGCCGAGAAAGGCGTAGAACCACTTATTCACATTCTTAAAAAAGTTAAGCATGTGAGTTCCTCCTTTTGATATTTGAAGAATTTCCACCGTCATTTTTCATGTGTGGCAGACACGCTTTTTGACACGATTTTTACCATCAATGGCAAAAAAGGGTAAAATAACGCAATTATCTATATTATAACATATAATTATAGATAAATCAATAGGGAACGGCAAAAAAGTCAGTCTTTTATGAAAATTTTGAAGATATACGGGAAAGGATTTGGCGTTATTTTCCTCATGAAGAACGGGCAATTTTGATGCGAAAATGAATGATAGCAAAATGAAAATTTCAAAAGGCTGTTTTAGCAAGTCAAATATAAAAAAGGCGGCTCTTGCGAGCCGCCCGAAGGGGATCAGTTATTGTCGAAATTCAGGGTGTTGATGACCTTGCCGTCCTCGGTAATGACGGACAGCACGCAACCTGCCCAGAAAGTCTTGTTGTTCCAGTTGCAGGCGGCCAGCTCCAGGGTGACCTCCTGACCCGCGAACTGCTTGAGGAAGCCGTACTGCTTACCGCTGGAGCAGTAGAGGGTCACCTTGGTGCCGTTCGCATCGGTCAAGTTGCAGTTGGTGAAGTAGGCGGTCTCCTCAAAGTTAACGGTTGCCTTCAGCACGAAAACGGTGGTGGAGTAGTCCACGGTTACATCAAGGCCGTAGAAATCAGCCAAAGTCTTGTCGGTAACGAACTTGGAGGTGTCATATGCATGGTTGCCATAGTAATTAGCCTCTACGGTAGCACCGGTGATGGCCGTCTGGCCTGCGTGGGTGCCACCTTGGTTGTTGTGGAACTTGTCGCGCTTACCCTTGATGACGATCTCCTGGCCGATCTCGATGTCAGCGAAGATGGTCACGTCGTTGACAACCACGGCGATAAGGCCGGTTTCGTCGATGAGGTAGAAGCCGTTGCGGTTGACCAGGGAGGGGCCAACGATGCCCTTGACGGTCACTTCGGAGTACAGCTCAGCGTTGATAGCATCCTGTACGCTGCCTGCGTCCATGCCCTCGGGAACGGCAACAGTGATCTCAATGCTCTCAGTCGCGGTATAATCGCCGTAGGTAACGGTGATGGTTACGGTAGAGATGCCGCTCTTGAGACACTCCATGACCAGTTTGCCGTCCTGCTCGGTGAACTTAACGGCAGCTTCGTTGGAGGAAACATAGGAAACGATAGCGTTCTCAAAGCCCAGAAGCTCGGAGGAAATGGAGGTGGGAACCTCCATCAGGGGGTTGCCGGTGTACTCAGTTTTGAAGAGATCCATGACATGGTACTCCAAAACGTATGCGGGAGCCTTGGAGGTATCGAAGGTGTAGCCCTCGTCGATGACGGCCACGGGGAGGAAGCGGAAGGTGCAGGAGGTACCGGTGGACTTGGCGTTCAGCGCGGTGATGTAGACGGTGCAGATCTTGCCGTCGAAGGCGCGGAGCCACTCGAAGTCATTACCGTTGCACTGGGAATAGGTGTAGTTGCCGGTCTCGCCGTCGATGTCAAAGAAGTAGTAGTTGGTAAAGCCGTTGCCGGGAACCTCCTTGACCAGGGCGTTGACCTTGAAGATCTGGGTGGTGATGTTCTCGGTGACGGGGGTGTTCAGAAGCTCCTTGACGGTCATCTCGGTGACACCGCTGAAGTCGATCTCGGAGACCAGACCGTCATTCTCAACCAAAATGCAGTCGGTCAGCTGGTTGCAGCCCTTGTAGCCGAACTTGTTGGCACCGTCGATCTCGCTGTCCAGGATCCAGTAGTCCTTGGTACCTGCCACGGTAACGGTGTTACCGATCTGTACGCGCTGAGCAGCATCGCCATCGTAAACGTAGATGGAAGCACCGCCGTTCACGAGGATGAAGCCGCTGGGCTTCATGCCGTTGGCATAGGTAATGCGGGCAACGATACCGCTGATCTTGAGGTTAGCGCCCTTCTCGGCGTCACGAGCCTCGATGATGGTGGCGTCAACGTACTGGGAAACATCAATGTTGCTTTGATTGTTGACGTACTCGATCAGGCGGGCGTTCTTGATCTCCTTGGTGCCGTTGTAGTTCTGGAGAATACAATGAACCAAAACCTCGTCGCCCTTGACAGGCTTGTACTCAAACTGAGCGTAGCCGATTTCGCCGTCTGCGCTATACATACCGTAGATGGAGATGGTGCCGGTCTCGTCACCAATGATCATGGCACCGTACTGGCCGTTGGTTACGGTCTGAACGATACCGCGGACGTAGTAGCGCTCGGAAGTGGTATAGCCGGCTTCATCACCGCACAGCGCCAGAGCCTCAGCAACGGTAAAGACCTTATTGGGATCATACACGCCGCAAGCGGAGCATTGGCCGTCCACGTAGTTATGGCCGATGGCCGCGATTTCGTCACCTGTGTAGGTGTCGCCGCAAGCGCAGGTGTAAGTGGTGTAACCGGCAGTGGTACAGGTAGGAGCAGTAACAACAGCCTCGTAGTCGTGTTCGTGCTTGGCGGCGGTAACGATTACGGTGTATTCACGGAGCGTGTAGATCTCGTCGCCAATTTGAACAACGAACTTGATATTGTGTTCGCCTACGGGCAACCAAGATACTAAAATCACACCCTTAAAGCGGGATACGTTGGAAGCACCCAGCTGGGTAGCAACAGCTTTAACGTCATCGCCTGCGGCAACCGTATAGTCGGGATTGGCAGCGATCTCGCCATCGTTGATAAGATAGCCAAACTGGAATTCGTCGGCATTGAGAGCAACCCATCCCCAGTCAATCAGGACGGGGTGGGTACCCTGCGTATAGTTGACTACGCCATTAAAATCATCGTAGTGGCTGGGGGCAAAGACATCCGTGCCGTTGATCTTGTTGAATTCAGCGTCTCCGAAGTACATCTCGTCTTGAGAAACGTGAACAATGACAGGAGCTTCGGGTTCGTTAGTATCGGGCTCTTGGGTGGCAGGAGCCTCTGTTGCGGGCTCGTTGGTCTCGGGCTCTTGGGTGGCGGGAGCCTCTGTTGCGGGTTCATTGGTTTCAGGCTCTTGGGTGGCAGGGGCCTCTGTTGCGGGCTCGTTGGTGATATCTTCGGTGGCATCGGGGGAGGTTGTGTCCTTGTCGGTGGGAGCTTCGGACTGCTGAGGAGTGGTGGTCTCGGGATCGTTGGTGCTTTGGCAAGCAACAAACAGGGAGGAGATGAGCACGATGAGCGCCATCACGAGGATCAGGCCGCGGAAGGAGTTGAGCTTCATAAAATACCTCTCTTTTATATTTGGCCACCTCTAAAAACCTCTCACTGACGAATCGGCGTCACTTTCTTCGGCAATTCTGCACAAAATTTTTTCACGTAGCTCTTGCTACGCGTGCGAATTTTTGTTTGAATTGCCTAACAAATTGCTTGCCGCTCGTTCAGGGATAGAGTTTTTAGAGATGCCCATTTAATAATAATAAACGATGGTATTATATACCTTTTTTCGACCCGTGTCAAGGGTTTCTGACAGCCTCAACATAAAATCTAAAGAACAAACAAAGCATACCCCTCATTGGTGTCTTGTTTTATACAAAACACCAAGAGAAGCTTCCGCCCATCTTATATTATTTCAGCCTGGGTGAGGAGAGATCAGATAGATCCCAAACATCCTTGTCAAATCCGTGGTTGTCGGGTAAAGCGTGGGTCACGGCGCAGTTTGTCAAGGTTACGTATTCCTCCACAGCATAATATATAATATCTGTTTTACTGGTCACTGAATTGTGCCCAAAGGCGTTTTTGAAATTAAATTTGGGCTTATTATCAGCTGTCCCGAAAACTTGACAGGTGAAGAGATCACCGCTCAAAACATGACTGTTTTTGATGTTGGCCCACATATTTCTAACGGTCAGACGGCCGCCGACATTGTTGACAGCACCGACGACACCGTTATATTCTTTTCCCGTCCGATATTGGGCGTAGAGCCGTCCCTCCATACAAATATCTCGCAAAGAAAGCTCATCCTTGATACTGGTATACCCACACAGAACACCTTGATAAATATGATTGGCATTGGTTATATTTTGTCTGCCGCCTAAGCATTGGAGCTGTTCTCCCTCGAAGCGTCCGTTTTCTCCTACCTCGATATAGCCGATCATGTCCCCCGCATAGACGGATTTAGAGGATACGATGTCTACATTAAGCTCGGCGTTGATCACGTCGCAGTTGTAACAGAAAGCGTCCTGATCTCCGGCATTCCAGCGTGCCGCAAGCATACCCGCATAGACAGAGTGTGCGGAATCAAGATTGCCGTTTTGGTATTTGACGAAAATTTCGGGATTCATAAGGGTCAGATTTTTGATGGTGCCTCCTTTGACGTAACCGAACAAACCGGCCACGTAGCCGAAACCGCCTGTGACCTTGATGCCGTAAACTGCTTCGGAGACATACATATTGCGGATGGTGTGACCGTTGCCGTCAAAAACGCCTGTGAAGGGGAAGTTGCCTTGACCAATGGGATCCCAAGATTTCCCCCTCAGATCCAGATCGGCCTCCAAACGGTAGTATTTGCCTTGGTAATTGCTGTTTTCACCTTGCAGGAGATAAGATAAATAGGCCAACTGTCCGGCGTTCTTAATGAGATAGGGAGACGAGGACGTGCCATTGCCACCGCCGAAGGACTTAGCGATGCTACCATCCCAGTAGAGATAGGGGTCCTCTGTTTCGGCTTCTGTTTCGGTCACATCTGTCGTTTCGCTTTCTCCCGAAATTCCTTCGCTTTCTTTCGGATTATGAGGAGATTCAGAGGCTATGCGACCTATGTGCAGAATGCCGGTGAAGATAGCCAAAGACACCACAGCACATAGAATAGCCACGCCCCAGCCGCTGTTCATGAAGCTACTGATTTGTGCCCAAAGATACTTGACTTTGCTGCGTTCAAGGGAGGAATTTTGGATTTCCGCCTCTTGGATGATATTGTCCGGGAGATCGCCCAAGGCGTTGATGACAGAATAGCGGTAGTCGGTCATATCTCATACCCCCTCTCGCTCAGGTATACACGCAAGTGCTCTCGAATACGGTATAACCGTTGAGACACGGCGTTGGCGTTCATGTCATAAGCCTGCGACAGCTTCTTGACGGAGTAGCCGTACCAATATCGTCCCACAAACAGCTTGCGGTCTAAAGGTTGAAGAGAGATGACATAATCCCTGATGGTATCGGAGAGCAGGGAAGACTCTTCCTCGGGAGAGCAAACGGCCAGCTCGTCCAGTACCAGCGTTAGCTCCACGTTTCGCTTCTGCCGGTGCATTTTGCGGAAACGGTCGATAGAAATACATCGCACGATGCGCCCTAAAAACACCGACAAAATCCCGGGACGTGCGGGAGGAATGGAGTTCCAGGTTTTGAGCCATGTGTCGTTGACACATTCATCGGCATCCGGCTCACTGTGCAAAAGGTTCATGGAAATGCTTTTGCAGTAAGCACCGTATTTTTCTGCCGTGTGCAGAATGGCCTCTTCGTTTCGTTCGAAATAAAGTTCGATGATCTTTTGATCGTCCATAAAATTCTTCCTTTCTTCATGTTGACCTCGCATAAGGCCTCACCTATCATTTCGTCAGGATGGTACGAATCTTACGGGAAATGGATATTTTTTCCTGCGATGTAAAAAAGCCCGCCCACGCAGGACGGACTTTCTGTACAGCAGGTTTGTTTTTTAAACAGAGAATCGCTTGCGCGATTCTCTGTTCGGTTAAGTTTTGCCTGGTGGCGAAAATTACTTGATCTCGACGGTAGCGCCGGCCTCGACCAGCTGAGCCTTGATCTTCTCGGCCTCGTCCTTGGAAACGCCTTCCTTGACAGCCTTGGGGCAACCCTCGACCATGTCCTTAGCTTCCTTCAGACCCAGACCGGTGATCTCACGGATAACCTTGATAACGTTCAGCTTCTTATCGCCGAAAGCGGTCATGATAACGTCGAACTCAGTCTTCTCCTCAACAGCGGGAGCAGCAGCACCGGCAGCAGCACCGGCAACAGCAACGGGAGCGGCAGCAGATACGCCGAACTCCTCCTCAACAGCCTTAACCAGCTCGTTGAGCTCAAGAATAGAAAGAGACTTAATCTCTTCAACAATAGCAAGAATCTTCTCGTTTGCCATTTTAGTATTCCTCCTAAATGAATGAATGTTTTGTGTAGGTGGGTCTGTGACCTCACCGTTTGAATGGTTTACTTTTCAGTAAAGTGGAGCAGAGCGGCTCGATTATGAAGCCGTCGGCAACTCATGCAGGCTGATTAAGCCTCGGCAGGAGCCTCTGCGGGAGCCTCGGTAGCTTCGGCGGGAGCAGCTTCCTCGGTGGAGCCACCCTCCTCCAGCTTCTCGGCAACGGCCTTGATGGCGTATGCGAACTTGTAAACAGGGGACTGGATGCTGCCCAGGAACTTGGCGATGAGCACTTCCTTGGAAGGAATGTCAGCCAGCTCCATAACACCGGCGTTGTCCAGAACCTCACCGTCTACGTAGCCGGCCAGGATCTTAAAGGAATCGATCTTCTGATCGTACTCCTTCAGAATCTTTGCAGGAGCGATGGGGTCGGTTTCGCTGATAGCGATAGCGGTCATACCCTCGAGCACGTTCTTGAGCTCGCCGTAGCCGCACATCTCGCAAGCACGGCCGGTCATGGTGTTCTTAACAACCATGTACTTAACGCCTGCCTCACGAAGGGCCTTACGCATGGCGGTGTCCTTATCAACGGTAATACCCTGATAGTTGACGATGACGCCTGCTGCGGAACCCTTGATCAGCTCAGCCAGCTCAGCGACCTGCTTCTGCTTTTGTTCCAGAATTGCAATACTAGGCATTTTGTTTTTCACCTCCCAGTGTGAAGAATGGTGCGTAAAAACGCAAAAAAAGAAATCCTTCTCCCGAAAAGCTTGCGCCCCGAAGAAAGACCTCACAAAAATCGTCGCATAGTGCGACTTTCTCTATATGATCTCCTCGGCAGGGAAGCATAACTTTTACGGGAACCTGCTGTCTTTGGATAATTGAATGTTACTTTTCAAGGCAAACTGCCTCTTGTAACCACTCGTGTATTATACCATACCGCGAGGGATTTGTCAAGAGGCAGTTTTAAAAAAATATTCGTGAAAAACTGTGAAATTTATGGAGCGTGATTGTGCAAACAGCACAAAAATCATGAGATTCGAGTGGGATCTGCCAGCTCACGGAAGGTGGAGGCATCGTAACCGGGGATCAAAAGATACTTGCTCCCATTGTCACCTTTGATTTCCGCCTCCAGGTAAGAGCGGACGTTGACGCCTGACCAAGCAGCCTGTTTGACGTAAGGCTTGTAGCCGGGCGAATCAAAGGCGTGCGCCTTGTACCACGCGTCGATGTGGACCTTGCGTTTCACCTCGCGCATCTTTCCGATGTCCCTGACGTTGATCCTGATCAGGGCGTCCTCGTCGGAAAGGCAGAGGTCATCTCCCTCTCGCCAGAT
>SVTB01000019.1 GCA_015064015.1 Oscillospiraceae bacterium
AATATCACCGTTGCGTTTACGCGACATGCGAGAGTGGCGGAACTGGCAGACGCGCACGTTTGAGGGGCGTGTGGTTCACACCGTACGGGTTCAAGTCCCGTTTCTCGCACCAACGTTGCATCGAGTCATCGGTGCAACTCCATAAGCGGGCATGGCGGAATTGGCAGACGCGCTAGATTCAGGTTCTAGTCGGGGCAACTCGGTGGAGGTTCAAGTCCTCTTGCCCGCACCATTCAGAGTCTAAGTTGAACCATTACGGTGGTTTGGCTTAGACTCTTTTCTTGTTTTATACAAACATCTCAATCCGCATACTTACCGCCTCCGGCATACCCTTGTGGTATGTGGCATATCGCACTTCCGCGTGCCGGATACAAAAAGGACGACCCCGATCATCATTGTCGGGGCCGTTTTTCAATGGCGTGTTAAAATAAATATCTATGCGGTCGTTGTAGAGCACGATTTGGCGAATTAGCAGATTGACCATCAACTCCGCCTCCTGCTTCAAGGCTTCGACGTAGAATTCGCGGATCACGCTTTCGGGGATTTTGGTGATCACCTTGCTTTCCTCCAACAGAATATCCCGCTCCAGCTCGGCCTGCTGCTTCTCCAGCTCATGCAGACGCTTATTGGTGGTGGCGGACATAATGCCCTGCTCCAAGGCCGAGACGAGATTTTCCAAAGCCTTATCAACCTTGGCCTTCTCACGCTTCATGATGGAGACTTTCGTATTCTCCGCGCACTGTCGATTTTGCTGCTTGAGTAGCTCGGCTACCATGTCATCCATGATCGGCTTCTTGGAAAGCTCTTCAACGATGGCGTTAACGATCAGTTCCTCCAACACATCCTTGCGAACCATTTTCAACTCACAGTCGGTGCGGTATCGCTTGATCCCATGGCATCTGTAATAGCGAACAACTTCACCGTTTCGTGCCGTTCCTGTCTCCGAGCTCACGGGATTGCCACAATAGCCACAAATCATTTTGTTGCGGAACAGATACACGGTCTTCACACTCCGCTTTCCGTAACGGTTACTTTCAACCTTTTTTCGTACTGCCTCAAAAAGAGGTTGAGGGACGATACGCGGATATAAATTGTCTATGACTTCTTCGCCCTTGCAGTACGTGCCGGAATACTTTACGTTTCGCAGTATTCCGTACACCATGTTCGGCAAGAAGGGCTTTCCCTTGTAGAGAATGCCTCGTGCTGCCAAATTGGAAATAATGGTGCTGACGTAAACACCCATGGAGTATTGCTCAAACATATAGCGCACGACGGCTGCCTGATCCTCGTCAACAATGAGCTTTCGGCCTTCCAGTTTGTACCCGTATGGAATCCACCCACCTTGATAGTGGCCTTTACGTCTCGTCTCATACATACCCCGCTTGACTTTCTGTGACAGTTCTGCGGAATAGTATTGGTTCATACCCTCCAAGAGTGATTCAAGGATGATACCTTCGGGAGAGTCGGGAATGTTCTCCATAGCGGATACCACCTTCACACCGTTCATTTTTAAGGTGTGTTTATGGATGGTTGTCTCGTACTTGTCACGGGAGAATCGATCCAGTTTGTAGACCAAGACATAGTTCCATTGCTTCTTGGCGCTGTCTTTCAGCATCCGTTGAAAGTCTGGGCGTAGGTCATTGGTACCCGTCATGGCTCGGTCGATGTAGGTATCCACGATCAAAATGCCATTTCGCTCGGCATAATCGTTGCAGATACGAAGCTGGCCTTCAATGGACTGCTCGGATTGGCTATCACTTGAATAACGTGCGTAGATAACTGCTGTTTTCATTCTCTTTTTTCCTTTCTGATTTGTCTTTAGATTTGTCTTTCGACGGGAGCGGTCCAAACGGAACCGCCCAAAGAGGTCAAGGGAAACAGGCGAAAATATTGCATGTTTGTCGGTTAATTTCGATTTTTCAGCGATATTTTCGACCCCTTGACCTCGACGGCGGTTTCGTTTACGCTCCACCAAGGCGAAAGACAAATTCAATTTTAGTAGCACAAAAACAGGATAGCACACAGAAATTGGAATGTCAACTTTCGTAACTGGCAGGTTTTGATGATTTACTATCCAAATCACACACGGAGACTGACGGGCATAATACGCGGGCTGATGATCTCGCCCGGCGGCACTCCAACAAACGGCCCAAAACGAAATCTATCCAAAAAGCCGCCGAGCGTGCTCGCGGACGTACGCCCAAGCGGCTCAGCGGGCGACTCCGCGACCGCTCGGCTTTGGATTTTTCTTTTTCGTTTGTTTACGGTGCGGGCGTGTGCTTGTCTCGGCGAGCGTAGCGAGCCGACTTGTATAAGACAAGCACACGCCACGGTGCCAAAGTGGTCATTCTATTCTTCAACCTGAAGTTGAAGACCCGTCAAAAAACAAGTTATTGACTATGCGAGACTTAGATGTTATACTGTATACAGAATCCGGATTCAATCAAACACGAGAGGTAACACACATGACTATTGGTGAAAGAATCAAAGAATTGCGAAAGAAAAATGACCTGACGCAAGAAAAGCTGGCGGAATATCTCTGCGTATCGTTTCAGGCCGTGTCTAAATGGGAATGCGGACAGTCTTGCCCCGATCTGGCACTCATAGCTCCCATGACGAGACTGTTTCACGTCTCCGCTGATGATCTGTTGGGTTTAACACCGGAAAAGGCCGACGAGCGAAAGGCTTATTTCGATGCTGAGTACCATCAGTACTGGAAAAAGGATGACCACGAGGCTGATTTGGAGATCGCCCTTCAGGCAGTAGCGGAATATCCGACGGATTATCGCTATCTGGAATGGCTGGCAACCAATGAGTGGTACGTCGGCTACAGCGTGAAATACTGGGGCACTGAAACCGAAAAGGAACTCTTGGCCTCCTGCATCCGTCATTATGAAATGATCTTGGAAGACTGTTCCGACAACAATTTGCGTGGCCAGGCTATATCGGGACTTGTCCATGCGTACACATCGAGACGGCAACCGGAGGAAGCGAAAAAGTATGCGCTTATGTACCCCGACAAGCTCGAGACGAGTCGGGACGATTTGCTCATGCTCTGCGTAGAGGGTGAAGAAAAGAAACGGTTGTTCCAAAAAACGGTACGTGAAGGGCTCATGAACCTCTGTCCTGCGTTGGACTATCTACGGAGGTTTGAGGATTCCCCGTGTGAGGAGATTTTAGATGCAACGGAAGCCATCATTAAAGCTGTTATTCCCGATGGTAACTATCAGCATTTTCATATCACACTATCTCTTGTTTATCTTGAAAGGGCTCGGATCGCTATGAGAGCAGATGATCATGAAACAGCCATGAATGCTATCCAAAAGGCATCTACCCATGCGATTGCATTTGACCAAATGGATATTTCTGGGATTGAGGCATACACCTGTCCGGTATTGGATGGATATACGGTGGATCACTCAAAGGATAGAAGAACAGATTGGACCCTGGTAGGCAGTATTCAAGAAAGTCTTACTGGCGATAATGTTTTTGCTCCTCTCCGCGAGCGGGAGGATTTTCAATCCATCGTCAATCCATGATTGACCGCCCCGCATCGTGCAGGGCTTTATACCACATAACTTTAGGGAGCCATCAAGCTCCCTTTTGTGTTTATGTGTGAATCGGATCAGCCTTGCATGACGATATATCGCAGATACTTCTTCTGAATACTCTTTCTTCTGCGCCAAACAGTCGTATTATTGACGTTCTGCATCTGCGCAATCTCTACGAAGCCGAGACCGGCCATATAGTGATTCAGCGTTTCAGTTTCCGCAACGGTTAAACGCATTTGATGGATGATGGTATCGACCTTGGTGTAGTCTTCAATCTCGTTTTCAGTCTCGAAATCAATAGAAGCATCCGCCGGCGAGCATTCTTCGATGCTGACTGTCTTATAGGGTGACAGATATTCCTTCTCAATGTACCGCAGAGCGTGACGGTAGCAAGCGAAGCGGACAGTCAATAACTCGCCCTTGCGATTTTGACAAGCCAGATCGTCTAGGTTGTGACCAATGTAATGGCAGAGGAAGCAGATTACTTCGGATGCCAGATCGTAACCGTCCGAGAATGTTGTGTTGTAGCCCTTGTTGTGGTAGATATCCTCGACTAATCCAGCATACAGCTTGTCAAGAGAACGCGGATAGTGTGCAAAACGCATCATCTTTTTGATTGCAGACAACGCGATACACTCACCGATATGCTGGACGTTTTCAGCGGTGATCCTTACGTTTTCGTTGGTGATTCTTACTTGGTTTTGGTTTTTCATTTTCTATACCTCCCGATTTTTATTTCGCCTTTCGGCAGGGTCGGGGGAGCATAGGTCGGGAGGAAATCGGGCTCATTCCGAGTGAAGTGTGCAGATGTCAACGAGAGGTATAGATTGCTTTCAGTACACGAAAAAATATTGCTTATGGATAAAGAAAAAGCCAAGTATTGCTACTTGACTCTTTCGCTATTCGTTTCATTTTTCAGCGATATTTTTTCACGTTGACAGCTGCGAGAGCTATGCTACACTGGACATGGCGAAAGGTGAAAAATCGGGGATATACCCTATACTCCTCTTACAATATATCGCCGAATTTATACTCATCATTAAATATGAAATATGTTTTGAAATCTTTGTCCAAACTCTGCTATTTTATATGTTTTTTCTTGTAATGCCGGAATTGTTATTTCTCCTAATGTTACAATAACAAAAATTCATTGAATTTTGCTCCACCCCCTTGACAAGCATAGATTTCCGATGTATAATATATACACCTCGCAAATCTATGCATAGAAATAGAAGGGAGAAACAAGTATGAAAATCAGTAAAGAATTACTCAAAGGAAGTACGGCTCTTATGGTACTGCGCGTCATTGCTGAGGAGGATATGTACGGCTACCGCATCATACGCGAAATCGCTACCCGCTCGAAAGATACTTTTAAGCTCAATGAAGGTACGCTGTATCCTATCCTGCACATGCTTGAAAAAGAAGGACACGTGACCTCCTACGACGGTCAGAGCGAGACAGGGCGCTCTCGTCGTTACTACCGCATCACGGTGCAGGGGAAGCTTCATTTAGCCGCCCGCATGGAGGAATGGCAGGTATTCAGCGATGCTGTGACACTTGTACTCAGCACAGAAGGAGTTTAATATGACGGAACAGAATCAAGTTGATTTTGACTTGAACGCAGCTTTGGATCGTCTGGCTACTCGCATTTGCCGTGAAATCAAGTCGGAACGCCGTAGAAAGAGAGCAACCGCCGAATTTCGCGGGCATCTGGAGGACGCCATAGAAGATATTATGAGGCAGGGGATCCCGCCCGAGGTAGCCTATGCCGAGCTGGAAGAGTCTTTAGGAAGTACCGACAAACTCTCAACATTAATGGCTTCAGTACACAACACGCACCATTTCCCCGTAATCCTTCCTTGGTTAGCAGGGGCGGCGGTCATTGGCGGATTGATCTACCTATATCTGACCACCGACAATGACAGCCTGCAAGCATGGATCGGCGTTGGGTTGCAGTTGATCGCCATTTCGGCTATCGTTGCGTTAGTATTGCTCATGGAAAAATGGGCGCGAGCCATCGGTAAGCGAGCCTCGGCATTGCGGCGTTTGAAAAAGTTTGTTAAGAAGCAGGGTGGTACATTGATCCGCCGTAAAAACGGCTTCAGATCCTTGTTCGTGCGAACAACCACCCCTGAATTGATCGTGGATCTGGGTGACCGTCGCTATATTTTGGCCATGTGGGCTACAGTCCAACGCCGCCGCACGCTCCACCTTCAAGACAATGGCATTTACAGCTACGACAAGCATTTCGGGTATATGCTGGCCACTCCCGGCATTGCTCCCCATTCCCGCGTTACGTTTTTCCGTCCCAAGGGAATGGAGAACGATCCGTTGTTTACGTTCTACCATTCCGAAATGGTCAAGCTTCCCGAAGGAGCCCATCTCATGCCCGAGGTCAATTACAAGGAATGCTTTGCGCCCGACAAGATCAACATTCCTGTCTTTTTGCTCAATCCCATACCGCTGGACGTGGAGATTTGCGAGAATAGCCATATTCACAAGCTGGTAGAAGGCGACACCCTTCCTCCCTCCTTGGGAAGCGCAAAAGTGTACTCTATGTCGAGTTTGATTTCCATGATGGAGAGAACGAAATCTTAATATCGTTCATGTGTTATAAGTTGTATTATTCGAAACTTTACTAATCGCCACAAAAACTGTCACTCTATATACTTGACAGGTGTTGCGGTAGAACGGAGATTCATATGAAAAAAACATTAGCATTTTTACTCGCAATTATGATTACCGCCTTAGCGTTGTTTGGCTGTCAGCCCACCCAGGATCCTTCATCCGATACAACGGCTGCCATCGCTGAATCCGAAACCACTCCCGTTATTCCCGAGCATCAAACCATTACGATTATGACCAATGATACCACAAAAGATTACGTCGAAACATTGGTCAAGCATTTCACAAACAAATATAAGGATGTAACCGTCGAAATTACCTATGTGGAAGGCGTTCAGAGCTTGGATTACACTGAAAAATTGGCCAATGATCTATTGGCAGGCAACGGTCCCGATGTGATCCTACTTTCCAACACCCAACTTTCGCAAAAGGATGTGAGCATGGCAAAAACCGATGTGTTTGCCGATTTGGATGCATTGAATGATGTGTATGGGTATCTGAATTGGGATGACTACGTGGATACCGTCATGGATGCCGGCATCTTTGACGGCACGCGTAAAATCATGCCCGCATACTATCAATTTCCGCTGATGATGGGAATTTCCGAGGTGCTGGACCGCGAGCAGATCGTGTACGGAGAAGGAAAAACTACCGCAGATTTCTTCAACAGCATGGCGGGGAAGGAAATGCTTCCATTCAAGCGACCGTACTTTTTCTTTGAGTATTACCGTTACACAGGACTTACCTTGGTTGATCAGTACCACGGTTCGGTGAATCTTCAAAATGATGATTTTGAGGCGGTAGTCAGCGCCTACTATCCTGTATATGGTGAGGTTCACAACGGAAGATACCGTGATTATCTCACGCAGGGCACCTATCAAGACTCCTTGACCGGACCGTTGCTTGCGGAGGAGATTCTGTTTATCAACGGAGATTATTCGCATCCGTACAGTTGTTATATCTTCTTCCGTATCAAGTGGTACAGTTGCCCCACTACCTCTTGCTGGAAAAGCTTGGGCTTCTCAACACCCACCGAGCCGTAATTTTGCCCCAGATCTTTTCTGTACTTGGCGTATGCATTCTTCGGCAGGGCATGGAGAACGTGGACAATAAGATACTGGATGCGGCGAGGATCGACGGATGCGGTGAATTTCAGTTGCTTGTACGCATGGTAATTCCCGATGCGCTTCCTTCCATTATGACAGCCGCTTTCTTGATCTTTTTGGATACGTGGAATATGGTAGAAGCACCGTTGATCTTTTTGAACGACACCGAAAAATATCCGCTGAGTGTGCTGTACAATTCCATTTCTGCCTCGGGAATGAATTTTGCCATCGGTGTTATTTGCTTGATTATTCCGTTCTTGCTGTTCGGGCTTGTTGGCGAGCGCTTGAAAGATTACTTGGAGGTGTGAAATGAAAAAGCTTCTGCAAAATAAATGGTTGTTTCTGCTGGCTCTGACGATCAGCGTACTGATCATCTGCTTTGCCATATCCCTGACGGTAGATCGTCTCATGACACCGAAAGTCACGTTGACCACCATCAAGGAGGGACCTCTGAATTACAGCTATAACACCAAGGTGACAATTCAGCAGGAGGGAGATATTACCATTACGGCATCATCGGAAGGTGTAATAGAAAATGTTGCTGTCCTTCCTTTTGAACATGTAAGTAAAGGGACTGTGTTGGTCACTTTGGGCAATGGAGAAGCATTGGTGGCTCCTGCGGATGCTATCATATTAGCCATCACCTGATGGAAGAAGTTCATTTGCGGTTTCACACATTTTCGAAACCATAAATTCAAAATCGTTCACATGCAAGGCCAATGTCATTGCGGATCTGCCTAAGATAGGGGCGTTAACTTCTTTTAAACTTTCTAAAAAACCTATTCTTTGCGGATCATAAGCTAAACAAGCAACAAAATAACCTGGATCAGTAATTGATAAAATTGCTTGTGTTCTTATTATATCATATCCCAAGGCAATAATGTGAATGCGATTATTATCAATTTGAAGAGACGGTTTGCCTGCAAACAAAGAAAATGAATCTATACCTGCACTTGGATATTCTTCGTGTGTATCTGGGTATTTTCCTTCGGAATACCAAAAAAACGCCCGATCCTCTACTCGTAGTATTTGCTTAAGAGTTATGGGAAGGTTACAATACCAACTTCTTGGCATAGATGAATAATCAATGTGAACCGTAACAGGGTCATCTTTTTCTATTGCCTCTGATAGTGCTTTCTGTATTTTTTCATTAACCGTTGAACTATCTAAATAGTCTACTAAAGAGAAACTTACATTCGTTTTTTCGAGTTGATGTATTTTTTCAACTACGTGAGGGTAATTTTTATAATCATTGAGTACTAGAACGAGTTTCCTAGCCAAAGGAAAATGTTCTAATAAGTAGTCCAATAAATAGTACGACCTATGCTCATATCCAATTGCAAATACATAGACATCATCTTCTTTAAAACATTCTTTATAATCATTTGCATTCTCAATAATCATTCTTCTTCCTCCTCAAAAAATGATAATTGCACATCATGCGATTCGCTTTTCCTAGGTATTTTGACTGTGTAGGTTAATCCTCCATCATTTGTCAAATTAATTTTTGTAGGAGAAATATCTGATCTCATTGGAAGCCAGTAATTCGCAGCATAGGTGTTTGCTAGCAAAAATTGGGTGGTAGGAGTTATGTTGTTTTTCAAAGTATCTTCATCTACAATGATTCTTGAATACGCTACCGCCTGTTGTAACCATTTTTGTGCTTCCTCAAAACTCTTATCGGAATCATATTTTATAGTAACGGTGTGGTTGCTATTCAAGATAGTGATAATGGCTTGACCGTAGAGCTGAACAGGGGCGTAATTGACACGGATATGGTTCTTCTGTCGGTAGGCGTTCGGCCGGATACCGATTTTATCCGGTCAGCCGGGATTGAAACCAACCAACGCGGCAGTATCCTTGTGAATGAGAAAATGCAGACGAGCGCTCCCGACGTGTACGCTGTGGGCGACGCTGTGACGGTCAAGAATTTTGTAACGGGTGAGCCGTCCTTCATTCCCCTTGCGGGTCCTGCCAACAAGCAGGGACGCATCGCGGCGGACAATATCTGCGGTATTCCCTCGGAATACAAGGGCACGCAGGGCTCGTCGGTGCTGAAGCTCTTTGATATGACGGTCGCCACCACGGGTCTGAACGAAAAAAGCGCGGTTGCCGCAGGCTACGATTATGATAAGACCTACACCTATTCCGCATCCCACGCTTCCTACTATCCCGGGGCGTCCATGATGTCTATCAAGGTTCTGTGGGATAAGGCAACGCACAAGATCCTCGGCGCGCAGATCGTGGGCTTTGACGGTGTGGATAAGCGTATGGACGTGATCGCCACCGCCATGCGGCTCGGTGCGAAGGTGACCGACCTTGCGGAACTCGAGCTTTGCTATGCGCCGCCCTTCGGCTCTGCCAAGGACCCTGTCAATATGGTGGGCTTCGTTGCCGAGAACGTCATCACGGGCAAGATCGGTCAGTTCTTCTGGCACGACGTGGAAAAGCTCCCCCGTGACGGAAGCGTGACCCTGCTGGATACCCGCACCAACACCGAGGTGGCTCGCGGTAAGATCGACGGATTTATGCACATTCCGCTTGACTCGTTGCGTGAGCGCATGGGTGAGATCCCCGCAGGCAAGCCCGTGTACGTGCATTGTCACAGCGGTCTTCGCTCCTATATCGCTTGCCGCATCCTTGCCGGCAACGGCTTTGAGTGTTACAATCTCGCAGGCGGATGGCGGCTCTATGAGTCGGTCATAAACGAAAGAACGGTGCCCGAGTATATCTGCACCGAATGCAAGTGACGATAAAAAAGAACAAGGAGGTATATCTTATGTCAGTACAAAAACTGAATCAGAATAATTTTCATAACGCAATCGCAAACGGTACGGCTCTCGTGGATTTCTACGCCGATTGGTGCGGCCCTTGCCGTATGGTTTCCCCCATCGTTGACGAGATTGCCGAGGAGAGAAGGGACGTCACCGTCGGCAAGGTGAACGTGGATGATGAAAACGGCCTGGCTATGAAATACGGTGTGATGAGTATTCCCACGCTGATCGTCTTTCAGGACGGAAAGGAAAAGACAAGGATCGTCGGAGCAAGACCCAAAGCCGCCATTCTTGCGGAGCTTGCGTGATGAAGCGCGTTTTCATGGCCGTATCGGTTGCGCTGATGCTCATTCCTCTGCTCGTGGGATGCAGCGGTGGCGATCATACGAACACCTACGAGCAGATCACACCCGCCGAGGCAAAGGCACTTATGGATAGCGGGGAAGGATACGTCATTCTCGACGTGCGGACCCCCGAGGAGTTTGCGGCGGGTCATATCGCGGGGGCTATTCTCATTCCCGATTATGAGATCAGAGAGAAAGCAGAAAGTATATTAACCGACAAAGATCAGCTGATCCTCGTTTATTGCCGAAGCGGCAGGAGAAGCAAAAACGCCGCAAATGAGCTTGCGGCGTTAGGCTATACGAATATCAAGGAGTTCGGCGGTATCAACGATTGGAAATACGGAACAGTAACCGAATAATCCCTGCGGGGTGTTGTCAATAGGCAATGCTCCGCAGCTTCTTTTTGTCCGTGATCCGGATGCCCTTTCTGGTGACCTCGATCACGCCGTCGGCGGCCAGATGCTTCAGCATCCTCGTGATCACCTCACGGGCTGTTCCCAGGTGTCGGGCGATGGTTTCGTGGGTCATATTCACGCTGTCGGTGCCGTTCGCCTGGGTCTCTTCGAGAAGGAAGATGGCCAGGCGTTTGTCCATGCTCATGAAAACGATCTGTTGCATGATCCACATGACGTCCGAAAAACGGCTGACGGCGGTTTCCAGGGCGTAATTCTTTACCTCAAGATAGCGGTTGCTGACGTCGCCAAAGGCAGATGCACTGATGTGATAACAGTTGCTCTCCTCCTCCGCGTCCACGTATACGTCGAAGGTTACGCTCTGCAAAACGCAGGAAGCCGAAAGCATACAGATGTCACCCGGCGAGAGGCGGTAGAGGGTGATCTCCTTGCCGTCCTCGGAAAGCATATAGAGACGAAGTCTGCCCGAGCGCACGATGAAAAGCCCCGTGCAGCCCATATTATCGTGGACGGGCTGGGAACGGTCAAAATGCTTTTCTGCCGTGTTTTCGCACAGCAGCTGCTTGTCCGCCTCGGCAAGCTTGCTCCAAAACGGAAAGTAGTGTTCGTAGAAGGCGTGTAAAGACATAGTATCGCCGTCCTTTCGTGGCTTTGCTTATACCATTATACCATTTTTTTGTGAACTTTTCAACTGATTTAGCTTTTCTTTGCTTCCTCCGACGAAATTTTTGAGGGGCGACCCATTTCGGATATGCCGAAATATGTGGTCGCTCCTCTGCGCGTTATGCGTTCTTCTCTTGTTTCTTCATCTCAGAGATTTCTGCTTTCATGGTTTTGAGAGGGCTGCCCCTGTCTCGGTTATACCGAAATGGGTCAGCCCTCTTTTCTTATGGGTTTGTGTCCCCCTCCTGTGTCACTTCAACAGCTCGTCGGTGAGCCGAATGATCTCGGGGGCGATCTTTCTGCGCTTGGCCTTGATTATGGCGTTGTAGATGGGATAGGCCAGGGCGGCGATGACTCCGCCGATCAGTCCGATGATGATCCCGATGACCATAGCCAGATCCTCGTGTGTGCCGAGGATCGCGCTGAGCTCGGTCATGCACAGGCTCATGCCAAAGCCCAGGACCAGAGTGCCCAGGACGCCGAACACAAGGGCTACAGCCTGTGCCGAGGAGGTGACACCGGCGTCCAAACGGCGCAGACGGGTCAGCTTATCCTCCTCTTGGGTGGGCGGGGTGTATTTCTCGCGGAGCTT
The DNA here is from genome assembly GCA_015064015.1 of Oscillospiraceae bacterium. Classification (GTDB taxonomy): domain Bacteria; phylum Bacillota; class Clostridia; order Oscillospirales; family CAG-272; genus CAMEON01. The sequence continues at coordinate 12,069 of SVTB01000019.1, forward strand.
CTTCAGCTCGGCCTGCTCCTTGGCGGAGTAGGTGTAGGAAAAGCCGTTTGGGTTGTTTTGATTATCCATTGGTTACCTCTTGATTCAGTTGCTTGAGTTTTCGGGTGCCCCTTGCGATCATACCCACCGCCATACCGATCACCACGAGGATCACGGCGACCCCCACCGACCCCAGCATCATCTTCCCCGCGGAGGGATCCATGGTACCGTCGTTGAAGGTGGTGAGCATGGTGGAGGTCAGGGTCAGCATGGACACGCAGGCGGCGGCGAAGCTGATGGCTTTGGACGCTGAGAATACGGGGCTGTTGTAACGCTTGTACTTCACCATGCTGACAATGGCTACCGCAAAAGCGGTGAAGGTGTAGGCCGCCATGGCGATGGCCGTAATCATGTGATGCTCAAAGGTGCGGTTCCAGTAGAGCATGAAGAAGACGATGAGGGAGAGGGCCAGATTCATCACAAGGAAGACCCACCCGCAGGCGCGGTACTTGACAAGCTCGGTCCTCATTCTCTCGCCGGGGGAATATCTTCGCGTGTGGCTGACCAGAAAGTACCGCATGACGGCCAGACAGATATAGTACGCGCCGAGGGAGCCGAACCAGAAGGTGCGGTGGACGATGCCCAACCACATCTGGAACAGACCGTACAGCACGTTCCACGCCAGCGACCCGAAGAGGGAGATATTCACCCGCAGGCGGGTGTCCTCCAGCCACAGCCGCGCGTAGCGGTTCTCGTTCTTGACGGTCTTGATAAAGCGGATCAGATCGGGGATCTTACAGCACCACACCGTCAGGGTGTAGGCCGCCAGCACGTAGGAGATATAGGCGATGGCGGATTCGGTGCCGATCAGTACCATGGAGACCACCAAAAGTGCAGTGGCCACGGGGATCAGGACGATCATCACCGCCACAGGGGGAAACAGTAGGGCTTTACCGAGCTTCTTCCAATCCATAGTCACCCCTCCTGATCCGAACGGTAAAGGTGGTACCCACACCCACGGCGCTTTCCACGCCGATCTCGCCCTGCAAAATGTCGATCACCCGCTTGACGAGGGCCAGACCCAAGCCGTTTCCTTGGGTGGCACGGGAGGTATCTCCCTGATAGAATTTCTCAAAGATGTGCGCTCCCACCTCGGCGGTCATGCCGCAGCCCGTGTCGGTCACCCGCACCGTGGCGTATTTGTCATCTGCCGTCAGGGTCAGGGTGACCTTCCCCCCGTCCTCGGTGAACTTGAAGGCGTTGGAGAAGAGGTTGTTCCAGACCAGAGACAGAAGCTCCGCGTCGGCGGTCACCGTGACCTCCTCGGCTATGTCGGTCTCAATTTCAATATTCTTCCGTTCCCAGACCCCCTCGTACTGAAGCAGGCACTCGCACAGCTGCTCTCCGAGGTCAAAGGCGGTGGGGTTGGGGTAGATCTGCTGGTTCTCCAGACGGTTGAGCTTGAGGATGTTGGTCATCATGTCCGAGAGGCGGCGGGAGGCGTCAGTGACGGCCTTCGCGTATTCCACGCGGGTCTCCTCGGGGAGGTCGGGGGTCCGGAGGAGGGTGCCGTAATTCTGCATGACGGCGAGGGGAGTCTTCATCTCATGGGAGACGTTGGCGATGAAGTCGGTACGCAGGGTCTCCACCCCCGAAAGCTCGGCGGCCATGGCGTTGATGGCCTCCCCCACCCGATTGAAGCCCTCCATGCCCGAGCCGTGAAAGGACTCCACGCGGGCGGAAAAATCCCCGCTCGTGATCTTTTCGGTGGCGTCGGTAATGATGCGGACGGGTCTGTCCACCATGATCTTGCGGCGGATATAGTCCACCGTTTTGAAAATGACCGCGATGATGAGGACGTTCAGAAAGGTGATCTTGGCGGCGACCTCGATGTTGTCGGGGGGATACTCCAAATCCATGGTATCGGCCAGCACGTTCAGAAACAGCATCATACAGCAGGTGACAACGAATCCCACGATCAGGAAGAACAGAAGGAAGCTGCTGAACTCCCGCAGGACACTCCGCAAAGTCAGCTTCTTCATTTGATCACCGCCTTATACCCCAGCCCGTGAACCGTCTGGATCTCAAAGGAATCGCAATCGGCCAGCTTGGCGCGGAGCTTGGTCATGTAGACGTCCACGGTGCGGGTGGAGGTCTGGGTATCCACGTCCCAGAACTCGTCCATGAGCTGGGTGCGGGTGAAGGTCTTTTTGGGGTAGGAGAGGAGCTTGTAGAGCAGATCGAACTCACGGGCGGTGAGGGAGATCTCCTCGCCCCGCAGAGTGGCGCTTCGCTCGTCGGCATCCATGACGAAATCCCCTGCCTCAAGGCGGCGGCTGGATGCGATCTTGGAGCGGCGCAGGAGTGCCCCAATGCGCAGAAACAGCTCGTCAAGGTCAATGGGCTTGACCATGTAGTCGTCAATGCCGATGCGATAGCCTCTCTGCTTGGAGGCGAAATCGTCGCGGGCGGTCATGAACAGAATGGGAATATCGGTATTCAGGGCGCGGACCGTCCTGGCAAACTCAAAGCCGTCCACGCCGGGCATCATGATGTCCGACACGATGAGGTCAAAGGTGGTCTTATACATCTCGTCGTAGGCCTCCTCGGCCCCGAGACAGCCCACGGCCTCGTAGCCGCTCCTGTTCAGAAAGGAGCAGACCGAGCGGTTGAGATCCCTGTCGTCCTCCACCACTAAAATCTTGAACATTGCCATACCTCCAAAGCGTATTTCGCTACTTACAGCCCTATTATAGCACAGAAATGTTAAGGTTTTGTTTGCGTTTGCTCTTTTTTTGAAAAAATCGGATCAAACCAGGGAGGTCTTGCGCAGGACAACGCGGCTGATCGCCCCCAGACCGAAGGAGAACATGGCCCCGCCCGCGGCGCAGAGCAGGACGTGCATGAGGGTAGAGCCCAGGGGGGTGATCATGGAGACCATCATGAAGAGGAGCATTCCACCGCCCAGGGAGCCGCAGATCCCAAGCCAGGCTCTCTGCTTGGCGGCCACGCTGATGAGGGTGAAGATGGGCACGAAGACCGCCATGAGGAGGATCTTGGCCACCATGCACAGGGCGAGGTTGAGCCCGCTCAGCCCGTGGAGGTCAAAGGACAGCCCCGCGATGGCACCCCCCAGCACCGAGCCCACGAAGTAGGCGATCAGCATCAGAGCGCCGCAGAAAATCCCCGCGAGGGTCTTGGAGACCACGTACTCCCCCCGCCCCGCGCGGACGGTGAAGAGGTTCTTGGCGTAGCCGCTGCGAAAGTCCTCCGAAATGAACAGGCAGACGAACACCGCCACCGCCATGAACATCATATTGATATTGCACATCATGAAGATCTCGTCACCCCCCAGAGGCTCCCCGGGGAGGGTGCCGATGTTCTGCCAGGTATTCTCGGGACCCTCCATGACCGTCTCGGCTCCCGTCTGGGGATCCACCGACACAGAGCCGTCCATCATGGCCATCATGACCGTCATGAGGATGGGCATGACCAGCGCGCAGGCAATCAGGATGTAAAACAGCTTTGATTTGAACATTCTGCGGAAGTCCACCTTCAACATACTTTTTATACGCCCTGCGAAGCTGACCTTCGCAGATCTCATTGTATTTTCCATGGTCATTTGCCTCCTTTCATCAGGTCGATGTAGTATTCCTCCAAACCGATCCTGTCGGTACGGATCTCGGTGACGCATATGCCGTTTCCGTAGAGATAGGTGACGATCTCCTCGGGGGTGGCGAGGTCGTAGACGCGGATGTACCCCGCCTCGTCCTCCTCCACGCGGGCGTATTTGCACCCCAGAAGCATTTTGGTGCGGTTCATTTCTCCGCTTTGGAGAGCGACGTAGGTGCGGCAGCTCGCGTCCAGCTCGGCGGCGGTCATCTCCACCATCATTTTGCCGTGGCGGATGATGCCGTAGTGGGTGGCCACCTTCTGGAGCTCTCCCAAGAGGTGGGAGGAGACGAGGATACTGCGCCTGCCGTCGGCCACGATACTTGTGAAGACCTCCCGCATGATGCGCATACCGTCGGCGTCCAGGCCGTTCAAAGGCTCGTCGAGGATGAGGAGGGTGGGGTCACCGAGGAGTGCCATGGCGATGCCCACTCTCTGCTTCATGCCCAGGGAGCAGTTCTTGAACGTATTCCCCGCCGTGCCCTCCATGTGCACCAGCCGGAGCACGCGGACGATCTCCTCACGGGGGTTTGGAATGGACAGGTTCTCGGCCTGGAGCATCATGTTGTCCCACACCGTCAGGGAGGGGAAGCACCCGGGGGCCTCGATGAGCACGCCCATGGAAGAGCGAACGGTCCCGTCGGTGTGATCCTTTCCGTAGAGCTTGATGGAGCCGCCGCTTGTGGGGATCAGCCCGCAGATCATTTTTTCGGTGGTGGACTTACCGCTTCCGTTCTCCCCGATGAAGCCGTAGATGGCCCCCATGGGAACCGTCATGTTCAGCCCGCAGACAGCCTGCTTGGGGCCGAAATTCTTGGATAGATTCTTGATTTCAATGGCGTTCACAGTCCGTCCTCCTTAATATACGTCACAGCGGTTCAGAACAAGGGTTCCCGCCGTGTTATAGATCAGTGCCCATGCCACAGACACCGCGATACAGATGAGCAGATCCCCAAAGCCTGCGGCGAGGTTGGCGTTCACCGACGCGCCGTACAGGAACAGATTGAGCATTTCGGTGGGCAGGGCGAGATTTTCAATGACCGCCGCCGCCCCGATGATGAGAATACCCGTGCCAAAGAAGAAGGAGGAGGCTATGGAGATACCGAAGTAACGGCGGAAGACCACGTTGAGGAAGGTGTAGAGGCCGGCCCAGCCCAGAGACATGACCGCCTTGCCCAGAATGGCCACCAGCAGAGAGCCCAGGTTGACAGCGGTCTCGTAGCCCACCAGAAGACCGCCCAGAGTACCGCCCACGAGGTAGGTTGCGCACATACAGGCCATGGCAAAGGCGCAGGTCAGGGACTTGGAGATCATGTAGTCCTGCTTCTTGACGTGGGTGGTGAAGAGCTGCTTGACGTAGCCCGAGCTGTAGTCGTGGCCGATGAAGATGGAGACCATGATACCGCCGAAGATGAAGACCATGTTCATATTGGCGTAATCGGCGATGGTCTCGATGACGTAGAGAGTTTTGGTGGAGGCGATGATCTGCCAGACGTTGGAGTACAGCGGCTCCATGGTATTGCCGCTTTGGTCGGGCATCATGGTCATGGCCGATACCATGGCGGGGATGATGGCGGCAATGGCGAGGAAGATGTAAAAGAGAGGCGTGTGGAACAGACGGTAGAAGTCCACGCCGAGCATACCCTTAATGCGTCTTGCAAAGGAAGGCGATTCAAATTGGATTTCTCTTGTACTCGTCATTTTATTCAGCCTCCTTTTTAGACATTAACTCAATATAATACTCTTCCAGCCCGATCTTGTTTCCGGAAATCTCGCTGACAACGTGACCGTTTTTCATCAGGAAATCCACGATAGATGCGGTATCGTCCACGTCATAAACGCGGAGGCAGCCCTCCTCCTCGCGGACGTCGGCGTACTGCTTTTCGAGAGCCGCCTTCGCCCCCCGCGTATCCGCGCATTTCAGGGAGGTAAACACCTGCGCTCTCGAATCCATTTCCTCGGCGGAAAGCTCCATGATCATCCTGCCCTGGCGGATAATGCCGTAGTGGGTGGCGATCTTTTCAAGCTCTCCGAGGATGTGGGAGGAGATCAGAACGGTACAGCCGTAGGTCTTGGTAATATCCACCAGGATCTCCCGCATGATGCGCATACCGTCGGTGTCCAGACCGTTGATGGGCTCGTCCAGAATCAGAAGAGCGGGGTCACCCAAAAGGGCCATGGCGATACCGATGCGCTGCTTCATGCCCAGAGAGCACTTCTTGAACTTCAGGGCGGCGTGCTCCTCCATGCGGACGGTCTCCAGCACACGGCGGATCTCTTGGTCGGGATTCTCCAGCCCCAGGTTGATACACTGCATCATGAGGTTTTGGTAGACGCTGGAATTGGGGAAGCACCCCGCGTTCTCGATGAGTGCGCCCACTCCGGCGCGGACCCCGGGGTCGGTATAATCCTTTCCAAAGAGGCGGATCTCCCCTTCGTCGGGGACGAGATGGCCGCAGATGAGCTTTTCGGTGGTGGACTTGCCGCTTCCGTTCTCCCCGATGAAGCCGTAAATGGCTCCCTGCGGGACGGTCATGGACAGGTGATCCACCGCGTACATACCGCGAAAGCTTTTGGATAGGCTTCGGATCTCAATGGCGTTCATTTTTTTCTCCTTGCATTGGTGGATATAGACGGTCGGGATCATACGCCGTGGCCGCGCAGACCCGAATCGGGATCATACGCGCCTATTATACCGCCAGTTTGTTTGGCTTTTTTTGGTGAAATGTTTGGGTTTTGTTAATTTCGGGCGGAAAGAGCTTTTTCGTATTCGAGGGGGGAGGGAAGGAGGAACCAAGATGTGGCGGGGATTGTCACATTTGACAGGCAAGGAATTTTTCGGTGAAAATAGTGTGAAACAACTTGACATCATGCGATTTAAATGGTATAATGTATATTGTACACGTCTGCCCCTTTGCTTTGGACGGGCCGTTGAAACGCAGGGACCCTTATGCGCACAGCACTCTCCGTTTTTGCCGTTGACGGGAGGGTGTTTCCCCCAATCGTAAGGTCGGATGCCCTCTCGGATCGCGCTTTCCTTTCTCCCGAGAGCCGTGTCCTCTGTTCCTGTGTACGGGTCGCTGACCCGGAGTGGTTCGACGTGCAAACAAAACTATATTGTGAAAGGAAAGAAAGAAACTATGAGAAAAAGTTTCAAGCTTCTTCTGGGATTGCTCCTGGCAGTGCTGATGGTTGCCTCCGTCATGACTGTGGGGGTTTTCGCAGAGGATGCGCAAAGCGCGAGCGTTGCGAAGGTCGGTGATACCGAGTACGCGACGATCGACGAGGCTATTGCCAATTGGACGAATGGCACGACTCTGACGCTGCTTGCGGACGTGACTCTTTCGGATGTGATCAAGCTCAGCTCTACTGAGTATCACATTCTGGATCTGGGCACGTATACCATGACAGCGGCAAAGAACAAGGATGCCATCCAGTACGTAGTTAACGGCAGATCGTCTGCCAGTTATGCGCTGGACATCAAGGCTGACGCAACCAACCCCGGCGGCATTACGGCTACCGGCCAAACCATTGTCAGCCACATGAAGCCCAGCAGTAATGCACCGGCCAAGGATCGTCCCATCACTAGATTCTTTGGCGGTGTGTTTAATGCATCCTATGTTGTGAAGCAAGGTGGCACAAATAGCTGGGGCTTTCTGACAAGCGGCTATACCGGCGCATCTGCACCGTATTTCCAGTTCTACGGCGGTGAGTTTAACGGTACTATCTATACCAACCGCTCCCAGAACCAGTTCCACGGCGGCACCTTCAACGGGAATATGCAGATGTCGGTTGACAGCTCTGCCTATACACAGGTTGCAGGCGGTACGTTCAAGAACCTTTCCAACTCGATGGGTTCTACTTTGAACAGCGATAAGTTTGTTATCGGTACTGCCAAGGGTGCCAATAACGGCAGCGTTTGTATCGACGAAAACGGCTATTATGTCATTACGACTACAACGCCCACTAATGCCGAAGCGTCTGTTGTTTCGAGCTACAACAGCAATAACTACTTCTACTACAGCACCGTAAACACCAACGGTATGTATTATGAGGATGTTTACGATGCACTCGAGGCCAACCCCAACGGCACCATCACTGTTTACACTGATGAGCTGGATCTTGAGGGCTCTTCCTTCAAGGGCACCATCGTTGTCCCCGAGGGTAAGACTCTGACCATCAAGAACGCTCCCACTGATCTGAAGATCGAGGGTGAGGGCGAGGTTGTGATCGAGAAGCCTGTGGCAGAAGTCAACGGCGAGACCTTCTCCGATCTACAGGAGGCCGTCAACGCCGCAGGCGCAGGTGATACCATTATTCTGCTGACTGACGTGACTCTCACCGAGACTCTCACCATCCCCGCAGACAAGACTGTTGTTCTTAACCTGAACGGCAAGACCATCAGCCAGGAGAAGGCTTGCACCGCGCACTACGAGATGATCCTCAACAAGGGTACCCTGACCATCACCGGCGAGGGTAAGATCTCCTTCAAGGATACCGGCGCGGGCGATCCCAATTTCGGTTGGGGCTCCTACACCATCAACAACCGCGGTACGCTGGTCGTTGAGAACGGCACCATCGAGCATCTGGGCGCGCAGGCCTTTGCTACCCATATGATCTGCGCGATCCAGCAGTCTGCCGGCTCCACCACCATCAACGGCGGTGTCATTTCCACCCCTGCCTACCGCTCCGTCCGCATCAACGGCGGTGATCTCGTGATCAACGGCGGTGAGTTTGACGGTCAGGTCTGGTTGCAGCCCAATCAGGGTGGCGTGACCATTACCGTGACCGGAGGCACCTTCGGCCCCAACGGCCGCGACGGCTCCTCCATCTTCATGACCAACAAGGGTGAGAGATACACGGTTACCGCCGCTACCATTTCCGGCGGTGTCTTCACCACCAAGATCGGCGCCTCCGATCCCGCCGCTCTGTCCGGTGCCATCACCGGCGGTAGCTTCTCCGAGGCCGCAAAGAACGGCACCAACGCGGCTCTGATCGGCGAGGACGTGAAGTTCGGTGACGTCGTAAACGGCTACTTCGATATCGTCAAGAAGGACTATGTGGCCGAGATCGAGGGCGGCAAGAAGTACGAGAGCCTGGAAGAGGCCTTCGCCGCCGCAGAGAACGGCGACACCATCACCCTGCTGGCCGACATCGCTCTGTCCGAGATGATCGTCAACAAGGTAAACGTCACTCTGGATCTGAACGGTAAGACCATCACCGGTACCGACACCACCTCCAAGAACTTCAGCCTGATCGACAACCGCGGTACCCTGACCATCACGGGTAACGGTACCATCACTCTGACCGCCACCACCAACAGCGGCTGGAACAGATACTCCGCCGTGATCGCCAACAACCCCGGCGGTAAGCTGATTATCGAGAACGGTACCCTCGAGCATCTCGGCGGCACCGACATGGCTTACGGTATCGACAACCTGACCAACGGTAAGGGCACCTACGCCGAGACCGTGATCAACGGCGGTACCATCAAGTCCACCTACCGCGGTATCCGTCAGTTCCTCAACGGTGTCGAGGCTCAGAACATTCTGACCATCAACGGCGGTACCATTGAGGGTGCTAACAAGTCCGTCTGGATGCAGGATCCCAACAAGAACGCCAACAGCGGTTCTCTCACGATCGGCGCAAACGCCTCCCTGAAGGGCGACGTGTACCTGTTCGTCACCGCCGGCTCCACCGAGTGGCCCGTTCAGGTGGCCATTAACGCTTCGGCTCTGAAGGACGGCTCCGTGGTCATGACCGGTAACATTCCCGCCGGCTACGGCCTCGCCAACGTGGGCGGCACCTACGGCGTGTTCCACGGCGTTGCCAAGATCGGCAATACCTACTATGAGACTCTGGCCGAGGCCTTCAAG
>SVTB01000020.1 GCA_015064015.1 Oscillospiraceae bacterium
GCGTGCGTCACGATGGGAGTTGGGTTCTGAGGGAGAACCGTAGGTTCTATCCCTCAGCGGCGCCTCTTTTGTAACTTTTCTCTCGACGAGGAGAGAAAAGTTAGTAAGTTAAACAACAATTTATCTTTTCAAAGGAGACATATATAATGAAAAGAGTACTTATTAGCGGTGGTTCCCGAGGAATCGGCAGAGGCCTGGTAGAAGCTTTTGGCCGAAATGGGGATAAAGTCGCATTTATTTATAAAAATAATCATGAAGCTGCCCAAAGCGTGGCAGATAAAACAGGAGCTACGGCCATCTGTGCCGATGTGGCAAATCCTCAAGAAGTACGCCGCGCCGTTGGAGAGGCGGAGGTAGCATTGGGGGGACACGTGGACGTGTTAATCAATAATGCAGGAATTTCTTTGATCTCCCTCATGCAGGATGTGACGGATGAGCAATGGCGAGAGGTGTTGGACACCAATCTGTCAGGGGCGTTTTATCTTTCCCGTGAAGTAATCTCCGGGATGATCTCTGCCAAGAGCGGACGCATCATCCATATTGGGTCTATGTGGGGCAAGGTGGGCGCATCCTGCGAGGTGGCCTATTCTGCCGCCAAGGCGGGAATGCGTGGGTTGACTTTATCCATGGCTAAGGAATTGGCCCCCTCGGGTATTACCGTCAACTGTGTGGAGCCGGGCGTGATTGATACGGCGATGAACGCTGCGTTGGGGACAGATACCCTCGCTGCTTTGGTGGAAAATACTCCTATGGGACGGTTGGGTGCACCCGAAGATGTGGCCGCCGCCGTCTTGTTTTTGGCTTCTGATGCCGCATCTTTCGTGACGGGGCAAATGATCTCTGTGGACGGCGGATTTGCACTGTAACAACAATTTTTCGAACGGACGCTTCGTAAGCTGCGGCGAGGAAAGAAAGGATATCATGATGGAACAAGCTATCTATTTGAAATTTATGAGCTTCAACCTCCGCGTGGACAACACGGGAGACGGTATCAATTCGTTCACCAATCGCTTTGACCGCGTGGTGGCGACCATCCACCAAGAAGCACCCTGCGTGGTGGGTTTTCAGGAGGTGACTGATCAAATGCGTGCTCGCTTGCGCGATCATCTCCCAGGATATACGGTGCAGGGCTGTGGTCGAGAAAAAAATTATCACGGCGAATCTATGCTTATCGCCTATCGTACCAATGAAGTGGAGCTTTTATCTTTGGACAACCTATGGCTCTCTCCCACGCCCCGTGTGGCTGGCTCTACCTTTGGCGGCGATCAGAGTGGTTGCCCTCGTATGCTGACTACCGCACTCCTGAAGCATAATGCTTGGGATAAGCCTTTCCGTTTTGTCAACACCCATCTTGATCATATGGGTGCCAACGCACGGTATTTGGGTGCTATGGAGCTTGTTCAGCTAATTTCCGGGTATTCCGAAAAATTTGTGCTGACCGGGGATTTCAATGCCACCCCCGAAGCCCCTGAAATCTCTCTTATTACATCGGCTTTGGCGACTAAAGGGACAGTGGATTGCACCGCAGGCTTGGAGGGGACCTTCCACAACTTTGGTCGCTATGCGCCTGAACGCCGCCTTAAAATCGACTACATTTTTACAGACGGCGTATGCCGCCATGCTTACATTGTTCCGGATGAACCAGTCAATGGTCAATACTATTCAGATCATTTTGCCGTTTGTGCGGAAATATCTCTTTCTTGAAAAAATCTTCATATAAAAACGAGCCGACTTCAAAGCCGACTCGTTTTTTATTGCTATTTCTTGATCTTTTTAACAAAGGCTTCCATCCGCTCCAATGCCTGGTCAATATGCTTGACGGAATACGCATAGGAGATACGGGCAAAACCCTCGCCGCTTGCGCCAAAGGCAGTTCCGGGAACGATGGCACACTTCTGCTCGTGGAGTAGCCGCTCGCAGAATTCCTCGCTGGAAAGACCAAATTTGCCAATCTCGGGGTAGATATAGAAGGCTCCCTCAGGCTCAAAGGAATCAATACCGATGCTCCGCAACCCGCTGTAAATATAGTGGCGTCGGCGGTCATATTCGTCTGTCATCATAGTTACATCCTCGTCTCCGTTTTTGAGAGCCTCAATGGCGGCCAGCTGGGCGGTGGTGGGGGCGCACATGATGGCGTATTGATGGATTTTGAGCATTTGTTTGGCTAAAGGCTCGGGGGCACAGAGATATCCTAAGCGCCAGCCCGTCATGGCGTAAGCCTTGGAAAAGCCGCTGGCGATGATGGTGCGTTCCCTCATTCCGGGTAGCGAAGCGATAGAGACATGGCGTTTCCCATAAGTCAACTCACCGTAAATTTCGTCGGATAAAACGATGATCTGCTTTTCGCGGAGAATCTTGGCGATTTTTTCCAGATCCTCGGTGTCCATGATAGCACCCGTGGGGTTGTTGGGATAGGCCAGCACCAGCATTTTTGTTTTGTCGGTGATGGCGGCCTCCAAAAGCTCAGGAGTCAGTTTGAATTTGTCCTCATTACGGGTTTCTACGATAACGGGAACGCCGCCTGCCATTCGAGCCAGGGGCTCATAGCAAACAAAACAGGGGGTGGGGATGATGACCTCGTCACCGGGGGAAAGCAAGGTACGCATGGCAATGTCAATGGCCTCGGAGCCGCCTACGGTAACGATGATCTCATGAAGCGGATCATAGGATAGCTCGAAACGGCGGGTCATATAAGCATCAATCTCTTTTCTCAGCTCTAAGGTGCCTGCGTTGGAGGTATAGTAGGTCTTGCCTCGCTCCAAACTCTCAATACCTGCCTCTCGGATGTGCCATGGAGTGACAAAATCGGGCTGACCTACTGTAAGACCAATGACATCGTGCATGGTTTCCAGTATGTCAAAAAATTTCCGTATGCCCGAGGGTGGCATATCTACCACATGGCGCGGCAGTATGCGTTCATAGTCGATTCGTGCCATTAGTTACAGTTTCCTCTCTCGTCGATCTCTTCGGCACCGTAGACAACGCCCTTGTCTTTGTATTTGCGCAGGACAAAATGGGTAGCGGTAGAAATAACAGCCTCGACGGGGGCCAGCTTTTGTGCCACAAAATAAGCGACTTCTTTCATGGTGCGTCCTTCAATGATGAGGCACAAGTCAAAACCGCCCGACATGAGGTAGACGCTCTGTACTTCGGGGTATTGATAGATCTTTTCGGCAATACGGTCAAAGCCTCGATCCCGTTGAGGAGTCATTTTGACTTCAATCATAGCCGTAACATACTCGCGGTCAGTCTTGTCCCAGTCAATGAGAGTTTTGTAGCCAACGATGACACCGTCAGATTCGTATTTTTCAATCAAAGCACGGATATCGCCCTCTTCCTTACCCATCATAACGGCCAGTTGCGTGGGGGTCAGGGTTGCGTCGTCTTCAAGAATTTTCAAAAGTCTGTCCATGAGTCAAACCTCCGTTTGTTTTCAAAGTTTTTTGGGAACAGGGGAATCTTTCAAAGATTTCCTCCTCCATGTTTTTTATTTGATTTTTTTCATGATGCTGTCATATGTCAGGCCATACCGCTCGGCAATGTCACGGGCATAAGATTTGCCGTCGGGCTTAGCACGGACGATCTTAAAGGATCGTTTGCCTTCACCCATGATGCCTGCCACTAAGGTGTCAATACGGACACCTCCCTCGGCAAGTGCCTGTGCGTTGATGCGGTCAAGCTCCGCGGCCAACTCGTGTAGGTGGGTAGAGAAGAGACAGCGGCAGCCCACGTGTGCCAAACCTGAGAGCACCTCGGCGGCAATGTAGGATGCCTCGTAAGAGCCGGTGGAAGACAAGGATTCGTCCAACAACACCAGACTTTGAGAAGTCACTACGTCGAAAATTTCTCCGAGACGGGCACATTCCTCACCAAGGCGTCCCTTATCGATGGTATCATCCGCACCCGTAGGGAAGTGGGTATAAATACCGTCGGCAGGGCTGATCTCGCAGGACTTGGCGGGGAGATACATACCCAACTGCAGCATAACCTGGCAAAGACCGATGGCGCAAGTGATGACAGATTTGCCGCCGCGGTTGGGGCCGGTCAACACATAAATGAGGGCGTTTTCAGAGGTGGTATCCATGGCAACGTCGTTGGGCACGACATCCTCTCCTTCAGCTAATTTGAGTGCTACCGCAGGATTATAAAGCTCGGTAGCACGGAATACACGCTCCTCAGCGGGACGAAGGGTAGGGGGACACAGCACACAGCCACGACCGATCAGACTTTCCTGAAGTTGCGTTCCCTTGACGATGAACTCGATCTCGGGCATGAGGGACAGAAGAAATTCGGTGTTGTCCAAAACATAGCTTTGTACGATTTTCTTCCAGGAGCGCAGAGAGGAGCGGTATACGTCTGCAATCGCAGAGTTGAATGCCAGAGATAACGCTGTTTTCTGATTGTCGGATTGCTTCTTGCCAAAGGGAACCAGTTGGGCAATACAGGTATACTCGTCATCCTTGAAGTTGAGGCGAAGGATTTTGTCCAAAGTCTCACCCGAACGGAAGGGCTTGGCGTTAACGGACAAAACACCTGCTTGGGCGGGACGGAGTTGGGCATCCAAATTGACGCCGATGGTTACGCTCTTGATTTCGCGAACGCGCTGGGTCAGCTCGGACAGTTTTTTGTTCAGCTCAGCATAGTATTCGGATTCAGCCAGCTCGGTAACACAATCGCAAAGGCGGCGGAAGGCAGCACCCTTAATGTTTTCTTTGGCGGCCGTCATGCCTTTGTGAAGTATATCCACGCAGGTGATATAAAGCTCGATTTCTGTCATGCTGGACAGGTAGGCGGCAGTATCTTCGCCTCCTGCGTCTTGCTCTAAACGGCGAAGCTCGGTGATGTCCTGCAGTACAGGCACCAACCGGCGAAGCGTTTCGGTCAGAATGGGATTGTTCAGCATATCCGAAAATGTCTCATTTCGGTAAGCGATGACGGCGGGATCTGTGGTGAAAAATTCCGAAAGGGGCGTTGCCTTTGGGTGAAAGATCTCCAGCATTCCCAGCTCCTGCAGGGTATACATATCAATGTCAGGGACATTCTTGCCTGACAAATGCGCACGCTGGGTTTCGGCATCGGGATATAGCAGGCTGAAATTTTCCAGTTTCATAAATGAAGAATTCCTTTCTGTTGGGAAAGTATGGTTCGTACTTATAAATAAACACAACGGAACTTAAGCCGCCGGGAATCATAAAATACTTGCCATGATTCGCTGACCGTTTTCCACCACCATGACCTCGGAAAAACCGGCGGTTTGAAGCAAGGCATATCCCTTTCGGATGCATTTACCTACATTTTCGGGGCTGTGAGCATCCGAACCTACGGTGATCAGCTTGCCTCCCATATCTTTGTAAAGTTTCAAAAGCTCCAAAGTGGGCATAGAAACGCCCAAACCCTTCCACAGGGTTGAGACATTCAGCTCCAATGCCATATCGAGGCGGATCAGCTTTTCGTAAATAGCCATGATCTGATCGTAGTGTGGTTTGAAGTTAAAGGGTTTTTTCGCTAAGGTGATATAGCGATGCATATAGGTCAGGTGACCCAGGGTGTGAAGCCCGTCAAAAGAAATCATGTCTAAAGTCTCATCCAGCATTCTGTTGAACAAACGGTGGATGTGGGCATCGGTCATCATCTCGTAGCGGAGCATACAAAAATCGGGAACGTCCTTGAGATTGTGCAATGATCCGATGACAAACTCGTAAGGATGCTTGGCAAGAACAGCAGCGGCTTCTATGGGATATTGGTGTGCGTTCCCCAGCTCGATACCTAAGGACAAATGCAGACGCCCCCGGTATTTTTCCTTGGCGGCGGTCATCTCCTCCCACGCAGCATCGGCAGCATAGGGAGTGTAAATGCCCTCAACTTCGCCGTTGATGTCGCAATGGTCGGTGATGGCCAAATGGCTGATCCCGGCTTCCAAAGCACGACGGCATAGGGCATCGGCGGTAGCCTCATGCGCTCCGTCAAAAGAAAAATGAGTGTGGGTATGTAAATCACAAATCATTATGAGAATCCCCTCAGTATAAATATATACCCATTATAACACACTTTGGTGAATTTGTATAGAGGGAATCATGAATTTTTTGCAAAAAAGCCCAAACAGAGTTTTAGAGGTTTCCTATTGACAAAATCTCTCCCGGAGGGTATAATAAAGGTGGTAATTTACCCCAAATAAATCATAAAGAGAGGTTACAATATGAGCCACAACATCCCCCGTCCCGAATATCCCCGCCCTCAATTTGTGAGAGATCAATGGATCAACCTCAACGGTGAGTGGGAATACCAAACCGACCGCGGTGAAAGCGGAGAGGCCAGAGGCTTTGCAAACGGCGTCGCATTTAGTGAAACCATCATCGTCCCCTTCTGCCGTGAAAGCGAGCTCTCCGGCATCAATGACAAGGATTTCTGCGATTGTGTGTGGTACCGCAAGAAGCTGACCCTCCCCGAGGGTTGGCAGAACGATCGTCGCACTCTCCTACATATTGGAGCCTGCGACTACATCACCCACGTTTGGGTGAACGGCAAGTTCATCGGTGACCATATCGGCGGTTATGTGGCTTTTTCCTTTGATATTACTGAGGCTTTGGTGGAAGGAGAGAACGCCATCACCATTCGCGCTATTGACCACACTCGCTCCGGCGATCAGCCCGTGGGTAAGCAATGCCAGCAGTATCATTCTGCGGGCTGTTCCTATACCCGTACCACAGGTATTTGGCAGACCGTATGGCTGGAGAACGTGGCGAATGACTACATCGCAAGCACCAAATATTATCCTGATATCGACAATAAGAAGCTGGTCATCGAGGCCCATGTGGTGGGCGGCGAGGGTATGACCCTCTCTGCCGACGCATCCTTCGTGGGCGTGGCTCAGGGTCACGGTGAAGCTGTTGTCCACGGCGGAAAGGCCACCCTTGAGGTGCCTCTCAATGAGTTGTATCTTTGGGAAGCAGGGAAGGGCAGACTCTACGATCTGACCCTCACTCTCGGTGATGACAGTGTGGCTTCTTACTTCGGTATGCGCCGTGTGGATGCTCGCGACGGTTTCCTCTACATCAATCATAAGCCCGTATTCCAACGTCTAATCCTGGATCAGGGCTTCTATCCTGACGGCATTTACACCGCCTCTTGTGAGGACGAGTTAATCGCTGATATTGATCGCTCCATGGCCTGCGGCTTCAACGGTGCCCGCCTCCACCAAAAAGTCTTTGAGCCTCGTTTCCTCTACTGGTGCGACGTCAAGGGCTATATTGTCTGGGGCGAGCACGCTAACTGGGGTTTGGATATTTCCCGCCAAACGGCTTATGAGAATTTCCTGCCCGAATGGTGCGAGATTATGGCTCGCGATTTCAACCACCCCGCCATCATCGGTTGGTGCCCTCTTAACGAAACCCAGTATAATCAGAACCCTCGCTTCGTCCGCCTTCTGGCCACCATCACCCGCCAGTACGACAACACTCGCGCCTACATTGATACTTCAGGCTGGACACACATCGAGGATCTGACCGATATCATGGATATCCACGATTACGAGCAGGATCCCGAGGTCTTTGCAAAGAAGCTGGCACCTCTGGCTACGGGCGGCACCTACGACGTCCATCAGCTGTACGTCCAAAGAGGTTGGGTCACTCCCATGCTGGAGCATCCCACCTTCGTTTCGGAGTACGGCGGTATCTGGTGGGCACCCGGTGAGGAGGCCGGCTGGGGCTACGGCAAGGCACCTCAGAACGGGGAGGAGTACCTGAACCGCTTCAAGGGCTTGACCGAGGCTATTCTGTTCCATCCCAAGATGGGCGGTCTCTGCTACACCCAACTTACCGACGTGGAGCAGGAGGTCAACGGTCTGTATACTTATAAGAGACAGGCCAAGTTCGACCCTGAATTCTTCCGTGGTGTGCTGGAACAGCCTGCGGCTATTGAAAAGGAGCATTGAGTTCCCCAAAATTGTATGAACGAAAAGGAAGACACCGCATGGGTCTTCCTTTTTTTCGCTCAAATCCACCTGCGGTGTGTTCTTTGGCTTTCATGAGGCATACAATAACAGAAGGACTTTTCTACAAAGGAGGGAACTTATGAAAGCTGAAGTATCCATATCGGAGTGGCACTTGGAGAGCAAGACGATTTGCCGTCATGTCAAAGTTCGCGGTCGACTTTTGCTGACCATCAAGGTTTGTTTTCCTTGCCTGACTTCTGCCCCCTGCGATGATTCAAGCTTTGTTTTGCGCGCAACGATCGAGGCTGCCCAACGCTTTAATGATTGTTATGAGAAAGCAGCAGAAATATATATGGAAACGAGCACTCGGCAAATGGGAGACGAGACCATTGCGGCGTTTGAATCACTGACTGAAGTTGAGCGCTGTTGTTCTTTGCGGAAGGAGCTTTTGTGTAGTATGGCGGCGGAAGCTTGGCATACGGATCATGTGGCTCGTCTGAAAAAAGCGCTTTCTGGCGATGTCATTCGCGTGTTGATTACTACCTGCTATGGTGAGGCACGGAGGGGAAACAAGGTTGTCGAGCAGATAGAAGATCACTATTGGCAGTTTCCGCAAGGCGTATGGAGAATTCCCTTGAGCAAAAATTTTGAAAAAACGCAAAAAACTATTGAAAAAACATAACAAATGTGATACAATAAATAGAAAGGATTCATCTGATCGTTCAACGCTCTGTTTTTGGCAGTCGAATGATGGCGAATGGCGACAAAAGGACAAAAATTCGTGTCGAAAATCGTTTTAGGATGAGTTCTGTACATCGAAAAGCAACGCTTTTGAGAATCGAGAGTGAAAGAAGGTGAAATCCTTGTCAAAAGAAGCGATTATGCGAATTCGTGAGATTGAAGCACAAGCGCAGGCCATCCGAGAGGAGGCCGAGGCGAAGGCCAAGGCACAGATTGAAGAAAATGAGAAGGTCTGTGAGGCAGAAGCTGAACGTGCGATCAATGCAACGGATGAAGCTCTGAAAGTGAAGCTGAATGCCGTAAAACAACGGGCTGAGGCTTTGATTGAGCAGAGCCGTAAGGAAGCGGCAGAGGATGTGCTGACCATGGAAACCGAGGCTCGCGGTCATATGCGGGAAGCGGTGAAGCTTATCGTATGGGAGATGTTTGATTCATGTCAATAAGTGCGATGAAACGGTTGACCGTGCTGACTCCGAGGAATGATTCGGATGCACTGGTGCGTCGCCTCATGAAGCTGAAATGTGTGGAAATCAATACTACTGTTTTGGACGAGGAAGGCGAGCTTTATCGCAACGATTGCGATACGGCACGTGCCGAAGCCGAAAAGCGTGTCAGCAGTATTGCTGAGGCCATTCCCGTTTTGGATAAATACACGGTCACGAAAAGTCCCTGGCGGGACAAGCCCATCAATACCAGCACCGGGCTTTTCCGCAAAACAGGCAGTTACCACGCCGCATGGGCGGTGGTAGATGAGGTGCTGGAGCTGAAGGCTACCATGACAGAATGTCATCACGAGGATGGCCGTATGGCTGCCCGTATAGCCATGCTGAACCCTTGGCTGAACTACGATCTGCCCCTTGAAACCGATGAAACCCGGAGCGCCTACTTGTGGTTGGGTGTGTTCCCGGCCGCTGTCCGAATCTCGGCTGTACAGGCGGCTCTGGAACCATACAATGCAGGCGTTGAAGAAGTGCACCGCGATAAAGTTGGTATGTATGCCGCCATTCTTCTTCACAAGGAGGATGAGGAGACTGTCAACCGTGCTTTGGTGGGATTGGGCTTTGTCAGAAACCAGTTCAAAGAACTGAAGGGTACCCCCAAGCAAGAAACAAGGAACGCGGAGCGCAAGATGGACGAGCTGGACAACCGTATGCAGGCGTGTATTGACAGGTTGTGTGAGCTGTCTCTTCTCTTGGAAGATCTGCAGGTGCTGTACGACGTGGAAATGACCACGCTGACGGCGATCCAGCAAAAGCAAAAACTGGCAACCACCGAGCGTTGTGTGCTTTTGGAGGGCTGGATTCCTACAGAGCAGGCGGACAAAGTCAAGCACATTTTGAGGCACATGAATTGTGCCTATGATTTGGCCGATCCCACGGAAGAGGATGAGCCTCCCGTTTTGCTCAAGAACAACGGGTATGCCTCGAAATTTGAGTGGGTGGTGGGTATGTATTCCTACCCCAAGTACGGCACCTACGATCCCACCTTGATCATGAGCATCTACTACTTCGTGATTTTTGGCTTGATGTTTGCCGATGTGGGCTACGGTCTGCTCTTAACCTTAGGTGGTTTCTTGGGTCCCAAGCTGCTTAATCTGTCGTCCGGTATGAAACGGATGTTTACCATGTTCGGTTATTGCGGCATTTCCTGTGTGATTTTGGGTGCCGTGTTTGGCGGATGGTTTGGCGACCTGCCCTATGCCATTATGACGACCTATATGGGCTACGAAACTACTGCTGCTGCGCAGGAAGCCGCGCCCTTCTTCAACGGCGTAACCTTGACACTGAACGGCGAGCCCCTGTCTCTCAATCCTTTGGTCAATCCTATCCCCTTCCTGATCATTTCCCTGGCTATGGGTTTGATCCATATTCTCGGCGGTATGGCCGTGAAGTTCTACCTCTTGTGCCGGGAAGGGAAGATCTTCTCAGCAATCTTCGATATCGGTTCCTACTGGATCCTGTTCGGCGGTATCGGCTTGATCTTTGTGGATTCTACCGTTGGCTTGGCCGTTACCATCATGGGTGTGCTGATGATCGTTTTGACCCAGGGACGAGCAAAGAAAAATATTTTTGCCAAGTTTATCTTTGGCCTTAAGGGCCTGTATGACTTGATTAGCTACGCCTCGGATCTGCTTTCCTACAGCCGAATTTTGGCTTTGGGTCTGGCGGCGGGCGTTATGGCACAGGTATTTAACCTTTTGGGAACCTTGGGTGGTCCCACCATTCCCGGCTTTATCCTGCTCATATTTGTGATGCTTGTGGGCCACGGTCTAAATATGGCTATCAATATCCTTGGCGCGTTCGTGCATACTTGCCGACTGCAGTATCTCGAATTTTTCAGCCGATTTTATGAGGACGGCGGTACTCCCTTTGATCCCGCCCTCCCCAGTGAAAAATATTCCACCGCAGAGTCGGAAAAAGCAAAAAAATAATTTATATCAAAAACAAATTCTTTGAATAAAAAAGGAGTCTTCTCATGAAAATCGCATCTGTAAAGAAACTTTTGGCCATCATCCTGTCTGTTGTTGCTGTTTTGACCTTGACTGTTGTGGTTGTTTCCGCAACCGACGGCACTGAAGCCCCCGCCACGAACCCCATTGCTGATATGTTCCTCGGACTTTTCTCCGGCACCAACTTGGCACTTTTGGGTGTAGCTTTGGCTGTTGTTCTGCCCTGTATCGGTTCTGCTAAGGGTGTTGGTTTGGTCGGTGAAGCCGCTACCGGTCTTCTGTCTGAGCAGCCCTCTATGTTCGGTAAGGCATTTCCCCTGATGGCTCTGCCTATGACCCAGGGTGTGTATGGCCTTGTTGCTTCCTTCTTGATGCTTATGGCCCTTGGTTTGTTTGGCGATCCCGATCACCTGATGAACTTGACCTTCGCTCAGGGCGGTTACTTTGTGATGGCTTCTCTGCCCATCGCTATTGCCGGTCTCTTGTCTGCTCTCCGTCAGGGTCGCGTGGCTGCCGCAGGTATCAACCTCATCGGCAAGCGCCCCGGCTCCTTGGGACAGGCTATTACCACCGCCGCCTTGGTTGAGACCTACGCTATTTTCTCTCTGCTCATCACCATCATGCTGGTGTTCCTCTGCCCCTTCTCCGTTCTCTGATAGACATATCAGGCATTCCTAAGGAAGGAAACTGAAACGCTATGATCGGAATTGAAAAAGTAACTGCGAAGATCCTTGCCGACGCGAATGCCGAGGCAGAGGCTCTTCTCGCTAAGGCCGATGAGACCTGTGCCGCTGTTCGGGAAGCCTATGAAGCACAAACCAAAGCTGAGCAGGAAAAGCTGGAAGAGCAGGCCAACCGCGAGTGTGAGGCTCTCATCACCCGCGCTAAATCCTCGGCGGCTATGGCGAAGCGCAACGTGCTGCTTGAAAGCCGTGCGTCCCTCATGAATGAGGCGTATGCCACTGCCGAAAAGGAGATCCGTGAGCTTCCTGTGGATGAATACGTGGATCTTCTTGTCAAAATGTTGAAAGGAACTCTGACACGCCAGTTGAAGAGTGAGCAGGAGAGTATGGATCTGTACGGCGAGGATATTTCCCCCGTCCGATATGAAGTGCTTCTCAACAAATACGACCGAGATACCTTTGGTGCGCGTCTCATTGAGACGCTCAAGCGTACCCAGGTAGGTAAGATCAGCATGAGTGTTTTGGACCGAGTGGTACTCTCCAACGAAACTGCTAAGATCGACGGCGGTCTGGTTCTTCGTTGCGGAGACGTAGAGGTCAACTGTTCCCTTGGCATGATGTTTGCAGAGGTGCGCCGCACCACCGAGGTAAAGGTGAGCCGTGCCTTGTTCGGAGCGACCTGATCGTAGGTCTCTCCTACTCATTCCGTCCCCGCGACGGGGACACACGGAGGCTATGAATGAAAAAATTACAAGCCACAGAATATATGTACGCGTCTGCCCGTATCCGTGCCATGGAGCATCGTCTCGTGGGACGGGAGCGCGTGGATGTGTTGGCGGATGCCAAAACCGCTGAGGATGTGCTGGCCAAGTTGGTCGAATACGGCTTATCCTCGGGAGACAACGAAGTGGGTAACACCGATGAGGAAATTCTTCTATCTCTGTTGCAGAACACCTGCCGTGAAATTTTTGCGACGGTGCCCGAGCCTTCCTTCTTTGATTGGTTCCGCTATCCCTATGATTGCAATAATCTGAAGACCATCATCAAGTGTCGGATCCGCGGCATTGAGCCGAAGGACATCTTGTTTGATTTTGGCACGGTATCGGCCGAGGAAACGCAACGCTTGATGACCGAAGGGAAGTATGATGCTTTCCCCCCAGCCATGGCCGCTGCTATTCCCGAAGCCATGGAGGCCTATGCCAAAACATCCGATCCTCAGCTGATTGATGCCATCTTGGACAAGGCCTGCTATGTGGATATGCTGACCTCAGTGGAGGCATCGGGCAGCCAAACCATGATATCTTGGATTACGTCCAAGATCGACTTGGTCAACAGCATGATGTGTCTCCGAATTCTGCGCATGAAGCGCGGAGAAGCTGGGAAGGTCTTTATGGATACGGCTCTGTTGGAAGGCGGGAGCCTTTCCCATGCCTTCTTTGATAAGGCCTACGACGGCGGCGAAGAGATGCTTTGGTCGGAACTGGCCAGGGGCAAGTATGCCAAATTCGTCAAGGCTGTGGAAGGAACAGATGCTTCTTTGGCCGCCATTGAAAAATGTGTCGATGACCATTGGATGAATTTGGTACGGGAAGGTGCCAAGGTACCCTTTGGCCCTGAGATCGCCGGTGGATATCTCATCGGTTGTGAGGTTTCGGTGAAGAATATTCGTATTATCCTGGCCGCCAAAAATGCAGGCCTGACCTCCGACGTGTTGAGAGAAAGGATCAGGGAAAGCTATGTATAAGATCGGAATTATCGGTGAGCGAGACAGCGTGCTTGGGTTTATGGCCATTGGATTTTCGGTACATGAAGCAGAGGATGCAGAGACTGCAAGAGAGGTTTTGCGCACCTTGGCCAAGGATGGTAGCTACGCCATTATCTTTATCGTAGAAAATTACGCCGAAGCGCTGGCGGAGGATATCGCCCGTTACAAGGACGTTCCCATGCCTGCGGTGATTACCGTTCCTGGGCGCGGTGGTTCTACGGGCTACGGCCTGGCCGCTATCAAGAGTGCCGTGGAAAGAGCTGTCGGCGCGGATATTATATTCAAGGAATAAAACGATCCGTAGGGGCGGATTCCATATTTGCCCGTAGTTGATAAGAATAATTGGACGAATATGGAATCTGTCTCTACGGAAAACGATCTCTCAAATTTCAAAGGAGAGTGCCATCTCAATGATGGCCAAGCATAGAAAATGGTAGAAGGAAAAATTTTAAAGGTATCCGGCCCTTTGGTTATTGCCGAGGGCATGAGAAATGCCAATATGTTTGATGTGGTGCGTGTAGGCGAGGATCGCCTCATTGGCGAGATCATCGAAATGCACGGCGACCGCGCTTCCATCGAGGTTTATGAGGAGACCGCAGGCCTTGGTCGCGGCGACAAGGTTGTGTCTACGGGCGCGCCTCTGTCGGTAGAGCTGGGTCCCGGCCTGATTACCTCTATTTACGATGGTATTCAGCGCCCCTTGGAAACCATGCGCATCAAATACGGCTCCAATATCCGCAAGGGTATTGATGAGTCTGCTCTGGACAGGGATAAGCGCTGGAGATTTGAGCCGACCTTGAAGGTAGGCGATACTGTCAGCGGCGGTGATGTATACGGTACCGTGCAGGAAACCGAGGTCATTACCCACAAAATCATGTGTCCCCCTAAAAAGAAGGGTACCATCGTGGAGCTGATTCCCGGTGAATACCGCGTGACTGACCGCATCGGCCGCATTCGCCTGGAGGATGGCACGCTGGAGGATATTACCCTCATGCAGAAGTGGCCCGTCCGTGTGGCTCGCCCTTATGCCCAAAAGCTTCCTCCTGTGGAACCCATGATCACCGGTCAGAGACCCATTGACGCTTTGTTCCCCATCGCCAAGGGTGGTACTGCCTGCGTTCCCGGCCCCTTTGGTTCGGGTAAAACGGTGGTGCAGCACCAGCTTGCCAAGTGGAGCGACGTGGATTTGGTGGTCTATATCGGCTGCGGCGAGCGCGGCAATGAGATGACTGACGTATTGCGTGAGTTCCCCGAACTGACCGACCCCCGTACAGGCAAGTCTCTGATGGAGCGAACCGTGCTGATCGCTAACACCTCTGATATGCCCGTAGCCGCCCGTGAGGCGTCTATTTATACGGGTATCACTATTGCCGAATATTTCCGAGACATGGGTTATTCCGTGGCGGTAATCGCTGACTCCACCTCCCGTTGGGCCGAGGCGCTCCGCGAGATGTCGGGTCGTTTGGAGGAAATGCCCGGTGAAGAAGGCTATCCTGCTTACCTGACCTCCCGTTTGGCTCAGTTCTACGAGCGCGCCGGTAAGGTGGTCTGCATCGGTTCTGACAAGCGCGAGGGTGCGCTGTCTGCTATCGGTGCCGTATCCCCTCAGGGTGGTGATATTTCCGAGCCCGTGACCCAGGCAACCTTGCGTATCGTTAAGGTGTTCTGGGGCTTGGACGCATCCTTGGCTTATCGCCGTCATTTCCCGGCCATCAACTGGCTCAATTCCTATTCTCTCTACCGTGACCGTCTGGAGGGTTGGTTTGGTGAGCACGTGTCCCGCAAATGGACAGAATATACAGGTCGTTGCTTGAAGACACTTCAGCTGGAATCCAGCTTGGATGAGATCGTCAAGCTCGTCGGTATGGATGCTCTCTCTGCCGAAGACAGACTGATCATGGAGTCTGCCCGCTCCATCCGTGAGGACTTCCTCCAGCAGAACGCCTTCGAGGACGAAGACTGTTACACCGCCTTGGACAAGCAGTACGCCATGATGGATCTGGTGTTCTTCTTTGAGGATAAGGCCAGAGCCGCCGTTGCCGAGGGTGTGGACGTGGAGGATATTTCCAATCTTCCTGTTCGTGAGCGCATCGGCCGCTTCAAGGCTGTTCCTTACCGGACCTATAAGACGGAGTTGGAAGCTGTCAAAGAGCAGATCAACGTGGAGCTGAATCAGCTCGTGTCGGCTGTGCGGACATAATTCTCCCCCAATGGGGTTAGACCCATTTTTGTCGCAAGCGACACGGTCGAATTCTAAATTTATATTTTACCGCCGCAAAACGGCGGAATGGAGATTTATATGATCAGAGAATATAAAACCATCGAAGAGGTGGCCGGTCCTCTTATGCTTGTCAAGCAGGTAGAGGGTGTTAAGTATGATGAGCTGGGCGAAATCCAGCTTCCGAACGGTGAAGTGCGCCGTTGCCGTGTCCTTGAGGTCAACGGCAGAAATGTGCTGGTTCAGCTGTTTGAGTCCTCTGCAGGACTGAACCTGGCTGAATCCAAGGTAAGATTTACGGGGCACGGCGTTGAACTGCCTGTTTCCGAAAATATGTTGGGCCGCGTATTTAACGGTATGGGCGAGGCCATCGACGGCGGCGCAGACATCATTCCTGCCAAATCTCTCGATATCAACGGCTCTCCCATCAACCCCGCCGCACGTTATTATCCCTCCGAATTTATTCAAACAGGCGTTTCTACCATCGACGGTCTGAACACCCTTGTGCGTGGACAGAAGCTTCCCATTTTCTCGGGTTCTGGTCTCCCCCACGCCAATCTGGCTGCCCAAATCGCACGTCAGGCTAAGGTGCGCGGCTCTGACTCTAAGTTTGCCGTTGTGTTTGCCGCTATCGGCATTACATTTGAGGAGGCCGATTTCTTCATTTCCGACTTTAAGAAGACGGGCGCTATCGACCGTACCGTTCTCTTTATCAACCTGGCCTCCGACGCGGCCATCGAGCGTATCTCTACCCCCCGTATGGCGCTGACCGCCGCCGAATATCTGGCCTTTGAGTGCGATATGCACGTGCTGGTCATCATGACGGACATTACAAACTACGCCGAGGCTCTGCGCGAAGTTTCTGCTGCTCGTAAGGAAGTTCCCGGTCGCCGTGGCTATCCCGGCTATCTCTATACCGACCTTGCCACCATGTATGAGCGTGCGGGGCGTAAGATGGGCTCCGAAGGCTCTATCACCATGATTCCCATCCTGTCCATGCCCGAAGATGACAAGACCCATCCCATCCCCGACCTGACGGGCTATATCACCGAGGGTCAGATCATCCTCTCCCGTGAAATGTACCGCAAGGGCTATATGCCTCCCGTGGATGTTCTCCCCTCCCTGTCTCGTTTGAAGGATAAGGGTATCGGTGTGGGCAAGACCCGTGAGGACCACGCAGGTACCATGAACCAGCTTTTCTCCTCTTATGCAAGAGGCAAGGAAGCCAAGGAGTTGATGGTGGTTTTGGGCGAGGCCGCGCTGACCCCCATCGACCGTTTGTATGCCAAGTTTGCCGATGCTTTTGAAGAGAGATATATCAACCAGGGTTTCAACGAGAACAGAACCATTGAAGAGACCCTTGATCTCGGTTGGGAACTTTTGTCTATTCTCCCTCGTTCCGAGATGAAACGTATCAAGCCTGAGTTTGTTGAGAAATATTGGCCTAAGAATGATTGATATTATCGGAAGGTGATCTTATGAGAAAAAATAAGTCTTTGATCCTGCTTTGCGGAATGCTTGTTATCTTCCTTCTGCTGGTCAGTTGTGGCGGTGATAAGCTATCTGAAACTCTTCCTGAGACCCATCCTTCCCAAAATCCGACATCTGTGACTGAAGCTCCCGAAACCGAAGAACCCGATGCTACGGATGCCCCGATGGATGTTCCTACCGACGCGCCGAACGAGGAAACCACCGACTATTTCGAAGCCAACCGCATAGAGACGGTGAAGCCCGACGAGCAAAAATCTCCCGATGTGGCCATTTCGGGCGACGGCTATGACATTTTCCAAATGAAGGAAGATACCGACTGGGGCTACCGTTACGGCTGTACCTACCTCTATAACGATGACGGCTCCATTGATGCATACTTTGCTTGTCCCGGTGCCGACGGCGAATGGGACTGGATCGCCTACCGTCATTCTCCCGACGGCGGCGCGACCTGGACCCCCGAGAAGATGGTGCTGAATCCCACCCAGGGCTCCATGGACTTCTATTCCAACTGTGACCCGGGTGTGGTCTACTTCAACGGCTACTATTATCTGGGTTATACCTCCACCCTCAACTCCACGGGTGCTTGCAACAATGTGTTCGTAGCACGCTCCAAAAATCCCGATGGCCCCTTTGAAAAGTGGAACGGTGAGGGATGGGGCGGAGAGCATCCCCAACCCATTTGCTATTACACCACCGATTACAGCAAGTTCGGTATGGGTGAGCCCAGCTTTGTGGAGCTGAACGGTACGCTGTATATCTATTACACCGATATTTGCCCCGCAGGTGACTACACCATGGTCGCCACCGCTGATGCTACCAACGAAAACTGGCCTGCTACCATGCAGTTCCACGGTGTGGCCGTGGAGAAGAACACCGACTCTCTTGATATCAAGTACGTAGAGGAGTGGGGCAAGTTCGTGGGCGTGGCCACGGGTGATCGTATGGGTGCCGCCAGCTGGCTGGGTATCTTTGAGTCTAACGACGGTATCCATTTCGAAATGGTGGACATTGTCCGCAAGGATACCTACTCTCACCTGCACAACGCGGGTCTGTCCTCCCGCAGAAACGGTCATATCAACCTGGCCGAGGATGCTGAAAAACTCCGCGTGATCTACGCCTATGGCTCGGGGTGGGGTACATGGAATACACGTGTTCAGCCCATCACCTTGACTTTGACCACCAAGGAGGGGTATCTGGATCGCATGGCCGCTGAAAAGAAGGTGGCGAACGTTCCGGATCCTGTCAACCGCGCCCCAGCTAAGGCCGAGGGCGAGCGGGAGTATATCATGATCCGCGCCCAGTATGACGTGTATAATCATCCGCTTGATAAGCATAGATTCATCGTACAGGCCCACGCCTACAACGAATATTTTGAGCGTATTTCGATCGACCGTCGCGATGAGAAGCTTAGCTTCAAGGTTCATGATGAAAGTGTCATCACCATGGAGGGTATCTACGCCAACATTCAAGGCGTTGGCTCTACTGTGGTGGAGATACATTACGGTGATGAGCTCCTTAACGTATTCTACGTCAATATCACCGAGGAGCCTGTGAAAGAGGAGGCGGGGAATCCTCCCGTGGCCTTTGAGCCCGTTTGGGACTCCTACACCATTTACATGGGGGAGCGTGCTGCTTACCGTCCCCAGATCCGCGCTAAGCTATGGTTCAGCGATGGCTCCTTTGAGGAGCATTATGTGGACGAGCCTAAGATTCAGCTCAGCTTCACGGGCTATGATAAGAATATCATTGATGTCAGTACCATGGGTATCGTGACAGCCAAGGCTGTGGGCGAGACTACCGTGACCGTGACCTATCAGGATATGTCCTGCCAGGTCAAAATCATTGTCTCGGATAACGAGGAGGACGCTTACTATAAGACAGGCGAAGCTCCTGTGATCGATTACACCAACATTGATTTCACCCGCCCCGAATCCATAGAGGCAATCAGTAGTACCAATAGGTCCTCCGCAAATCTCGTCTCTGACGGCGTGCAGTTGGTTGTCGCGGATACCGGCGCAACTCCTGATATGACTGATCCCAGTATTCATCTTGGCTACGGTAATTCTTTGACCGCCCTGAAGGCCGAGGACTATGATTACTTGGAAATCACTTATAAGGTGTCTCCGGATAACTCCCAAAATGCCACTCGCCTCCAGGTCTTTGTGTGTGCCGGCAACGTGACCGATCCTACTGCGAACTGTCAGATCATGAATAATTTGAATACCGATGGCGAGTTCCATACCCTGAAAATCAAGCTCTCGGCCTTTGCATGGTGGACTGGTGAGATCAATATGTTGCGCATTGACTTCTTCGACTATGCCGCCGGCGGTGACAGCATGGTTATCTCTTCCATCAAACTGACCAAATAAATTTTGAAGAAATCCCTTTAGAAAACAGAAAGGACTGTTCCCATGGCTGAACTTAGAGTAAACCCCACCCGAATGGAACTGAAAAAGGTGCAGGCTCGCTATGTCACCGCCCGTCGCGGACATAAGCTTTTAAAGGACAAACGCGACGAGCTGATGAAGCGTTTCCTGGAAGTCGTTCGTGAGGACAAAGACCTACGTGCCCGCGTAGAAGCGGCCTTGGGTCAGGTGCACAATAGCTTCAGCATCGCCAGCGCTGTGAGTAGTCCTCAAATGCTCAAGGAGGCCATGCTGCTTTCCAAAAGGGAAGGGCGATTGGACGTGTCTTACAAGAACCTTATGAGCGTTACTGTTCCCGTCTATTCTTTGGAAGTGACGAGCGAGGGCGGCTCCGACAGCTATAACTACGGTATGGCGTTCACGTCGGGTGAGCTGGATGCCTCTTTGAGAGAGTTGAACGGGATTCTTACGGATCTTGTCCGCATGGCAGAGCTGGAAAAAACGGCACAGATGCTGGCTGAGGAAATTGAAAAGACCCGACGCCGTGTAAATGCTTTGGAGTATATCATGATGCCCCGTTACCTTGAGACTATCAAGACAATCAAGATGAAGCTGGAGGAAAACGAGCGCGGTAATACTACGAGACTTATGAAGGTCAAGGATATGATGCTACAGGCACAGCTGAAAGCCAAAACGGACGACGATACGGAAGAACCTGTGTGAGGCGTTCGATATGACAAAAAAGAAGCGCGGGAATTAAATTCCCGCGCTTTCTGCAAGAGATTTGGCTAACTCTTTTGGTAAGAAAAATAAGACAATCTATGAAAATACTTCTGCCCTCCATTAAAGGAGGGCAGAGTTTTTTTATTTTTTACTTTAGGAGGCGCCGTTTCCTCGTGAGTTGCATGATGAGGATGGTGATACCTGCGGTTGCGCTTCCTAAGAATACGCCCGTGATGATGACCAATCCGGGAAGTCCCACGGCGCCCAGAAGCTTGGCATACCATTTAACCTCGGGAAGGGAAATGACTGGCGTGGTATCGCTTTCGCCGGGTTCGGGCGGCTTCGTTTCGTTTTCATCCTCTGTGGGGTCAGAATCGGTGTCGGCAGGACCTGTTTCGGGTTCAATGGTATCTACCTCCGGCGGCTCTGTTTCAGAGGAGGGAAGCATGGGCAAAGCCTCCTCGGTACGATGTTCACATACGATACATACGGTGTAACGATGGCCTTCTGCTTGGGTTGTAGGGAGGATATCCACGATCCACTCACCGTAGGTGTGCCCTGTGGCAGGAGTCAAGACGAGTTGGCAGCTGACACAGACCTGATCGCCGACGCAATTAGCGGCGTCACCGGCTTTGTGACCCAAGGGTTCTTTTGAGGCGTAAGTGGTATAGTCGCAACGAGAGCAGGTCTCATAAGCATCCCAACCGATATTCAGACAATCGGGAGCCTTTGCTTCGTGATTGACGATATCATGACCGAGAGCAGCCTTCTCTGCGTAAGTGGTGTAGTCGCAGCGAGAGCAGGTCTCGTAAGCATCCCAACCGATATTCAGACAATCGGGAGCCTGTGCTTCGTGCTCGACGATATCAT
>SVTB01000021.1 GCA_015064015.1 Oscillospiraceae bacterium
TCGATCAGGTGTTTGAGATCATCAAGGACATCAACCGTGACGGCACGACCATCCTGTTGGTAGAACAAAACGCGGGTAAATCCTTAGTCATCTCCGACCGTGCTTATGTTTTGGAGAACGGTCAGATCGTTCTGACGGGTACGGGCAAAGAATTGGCCGCAAGCGAAATGGTGCGTAAGGCTTATTTGGGCGGCTAAAGGAATATCATATGAGATATATCAAAAATTCCAAATTGCTCATGGTGCTTGCCATGGCGATTTTCGGAACCATTCCATTGTTCGTACGGCATCTCCCCCTTTCATCGGGGGAGATTGCTTTATACAGGGCTTATATGGCCATTCTTTTGGTGGGCGGCTTTTTGTTGGTTACCAAGCAAAAACTCCCGTTGAAGGTGTTGAGGCAAAAGCATCGGTTACCTCTGCTGCTTGTGTCCGGAGCGGCCTTAGGCTTTAACTGGATCCTCTTGTTTGAGGCATACAAGTACACCACGGTCTCCACAGCAACCCTGTGTTATTATTTCGCTCCCATCATTGTTACCATTGCCAGCGTCTTTCTGTTCCACGAAAGATTGACAGGAATGCAGATCCTTTGCTTTATTATGTCTACCGTAGGTCTTGTGCTGATTACAGGGCTGGGCAGAGTAGGAAGCTCGGACCTTTTGGGGATGGCGTTAGGCTTGGGTGCGGCAGTTCTTTATGCCACGGTTGTTCTTGTTAATAAGACCATGGGGGATATTTCGGGGATTCACCGTACGTTTTTGCAGTTTTCAGTGACAGCGGTGATCCTCACCCCATACGTAGCGTTCACCGAGGGTTTTCATCTTTATGCGCTGAACGGTATGGGTTGGGGAATGCTGTTGACCATGGGTGTGTTGCACACGGGAATCGCTTATTGCCTGTATTTTTCAGCAGTACATCATGTCCCGGGGCAAAAGGTTGCCATTATCAGCTACCTTGATCCCCTGATAGCGGTTTTGGTATCGGTTTTCGCCTTGGGCGAGTGCATCACGCCGTTACAAATTATCGGCGGTGCTATGATCTTAGGCTTCTCACTCCTGAATGAGCTTGTGCCTACAAGGCGCTGACAGGGTGAGAAGCCCTTTTTGTATTGACAAGCTTTTGGGAATATGATATAATTTTTTATAGATGCTCTTGATCCACAGCGAAGGAGGTATATTTCATGACTGATTTTTACCGCCATTACAGCGATATCCGTGTTCGCATCGCGCCGTTCCGCCTTAAGACAGATTTTGAAACAATCAAAACCGTGGCAACCGTTGATGCGCTTATTAACCGTGCAGAAACGGTCAATGCGGGTGCGTATGCTTTTGGACGCTTTGGTGTTACCGCAGGTCATAACGTGGAAAATTATATGTCCCGCGCCGAAAGATATACAGCGGCGCTGGAAAAAGGAGAGCTTCCTCTGCAAGGAATGTTTGCCGCCCCAGGGAAATCCCTCATTGATCATTCCTTCATCGAAAAGGATGGAAGAATGCACCTTTTCTATATCCAAGGAGATATCGGCTTTGAATGGGATACCCGGTTCGTCGATACCATCGGGCATGCTGTTACAGAGGATCTCATCCATTGGGTCATAGAGCCACCGTGTCTTTCTGTGTCTTGTGGCGGCCCTGATGACTATCAGGTGTGGGCACCGGGTATTGCCTTTAAGGATGGCACATACTATATGTACTATACGGGGGTCAATATCAACATAGCCCAATGTATATGCCTTGCTACCTCCAAGGATCTCTATCATTGGGAAAAGCATGAAGCAAATCCCGTGGTTTTGCCGGGAGAGTGGACAGATTGGCGGGCTGACCGCTGGTCGGATTGCCGCGATGCTATGGCTTTCGTAGATGACGACGGTAGGGCTTATATGTATTACTGCACCTCTCAACGGAAAGCTGACGGCGGCTATGAGCCTGCTTTAGGCATCGCATCGTCCCAAAATATGATAGATTGGCAGGACGAGGGCGCTTATCGTTTCGATATCTGCGATATCACATTGGAATCCCCCTTTGTGTTAAAACGAGAAGGGAAGTACTATCTTTTTTATACCAACTGCGGCTACGGTACGGCTTATGCTGTGTCGGATCATCCCGTCACGGGTTGGAAAAGCCTGGGAATGCTTCTTACGAAACAAGGAGATCCTCCTGCTTGCCCTGCCAACGTTCCTTCCTGTGCCGAAGTGTTTGCGTACAAGGGACAGTGGTATATTTCTTGTGCAGAGCGACAGCCGGGATGTGAGCAGTATTTGGAGATTTTTGAGCTGTCATGGGAGGCCGACGGCACTGTGACGGTGGGAAAACGGTTGATGGCATAGTCTTGTGTATCCTATAACAGACACAGCGCATAAACTGTGCCCGCGGCGGATAAACTGACCATGGACCCGAAATTATGTAAGAAAGGAGAATCCATGCCTAACTTAAAGGACTATTTAGATTGGCGCGGCGATATTCCTGCGACCAAGGACAATATCAACGAGGTGGACAATCTCATTTTTTGCCTTTTGTCCTATGTGGACTTTGAAGGTATTCTTCCGAGAGATCCCGCCGCCGACGGTATGACACTGCGAGAAGCCGCCAAGGAATACTTTTTTGCGCATAATGAAGACGAGCATCGTCCCTTGGGGTTGATTATTCCCGCAGGGATCATTCCGTTGTTTCGCCGCTTGGCTGACACGCCGCGTTTTCAAAATGTATACCTGACAGGGTATGTCAACGAGGTGTGTCCCACAAGGGAAATGCAGTTTTCGGCTCTGACAGTGGTTCTCCCCGATAGAGGCTTTTTTGTAGCCTTCCGTGGTACGGATGATAC
This sequence comes from Oscillospiraceae bacterium, assembly GCA_015064015.1. Taxonomy (GTDB): domain Bacteria; phylum Bacillota; class Clostridia; order Oscillospirales; family CAG-272; genus CAMEON01. The sequence continues at coordinate 2,820 of SVTB01000021.1, forward strand.
CATCGTAGGCTGGAAGGAAGATTTCAAGCTATCTTATATGGACGAAGTTCCTGCCCAGCGCATGGCCGCAGCCTATTTGGATCATCTTCCTCTCAAAGAAGGAGATACTCTCTATGTGGGCGGGCACTCCAAGGGTGGTAATTTGGCCGTGTGGGGCGCGGTTCACGCCTCTGAAGGCACTCAAAAAGCTGTTAAGCAAGTCTTTTGTAATGACGGCCCCGGATTTACCGCGACTATGTTAAATTCAGAGGCCTATCGACGCTTGTCTGATAGGCTGACTTTTCTCATTCCCGGGTCTTCTCTCGTGGGACTTCTGCTATCCAATGACGCCAGCTACCAAATCATCAAAAGCCGAACCTTGGGCGTTTTTCAGCATAACGCCCTCTCTTGGGAGGTCATGGGCCCTGCTTTTATACGTCAGGAAAAACTTTCAAGCAGAGGTGTTCACACCGATACGGTTGTTCGAGAACGCATCGACGCCATGAGCAAGGAAGAGAGGCAAGCCTTGGTGGGTATTATTTTCGAGGTGCTGGAATCTACGGGAGCAACAACCCTGACCGAGCTATCTGAAGGAAAAATGAAAACCGCCCTTACCATGCTCAAAACTTACCAATCCTTTGGGAAAGACAAGAAGGAGCTTTTCGCATATCTTTTCGGAAAGCTTTTTGATCCTAAACCTCAAGCTGTCAAAGACCCACCCAAAGAAGAAGCCAAGCTCGCACCGAAAAAGCGTTCCAGGCCCCAAGGCAAGATCCGTGTGTGTCTGAATCTGGGGCACGGATGTACCATCATAAAAAAAGCATAAATGTACCGAAAACAGCTCCGTGACCAAAAATCACGGGGCTGTAACATATAGAGCGGTCGGAGATATATCCATGAAAGGGAAACCCTAAAAAATTTGTCAAACCCCTTGACATTTTTGGGAAAACATATTATAATATTTCTGTCATTTTGGAAATGCTTTGACGGGGCATTGTACTTTCGAATCCTTTCAGAGAGCCGTGGTTTGGTGCGACACGGCAGGATAGGTTGTCCATCTCACCCCCGAGTAGTCTGTTCGATCCGTTGTTTTTATGCTGCGGGGTAGGGCAGAACGGTACTCGCCGTTACCGAGGTCAAGTGGGCAGGCTCTCTATGGGCGTGTCAAGCGGAGTGGTACCGCGGGTGTTTCCCGTCTCTGACTATGTCAGGGGCTTTTTTGTTTATAAGGTAGATTTGCTACGCAAATCATTTGTTTATTCCGAGAGGGGAAAGAACCATTTCAGACGCCGAAGTTTCTTTCCCCTCTCGGGCTCACCCCTGACTCCTTGGCTACCGAGCGGTCTGCCCTTGTTTGATGTTTTGAAAGTTTTTGAAGGGTATGGGAAACTTTTTTCAAAAAAGTTTCCCGAGCGTACTCCCAAATATCGCAATGAGACAGGGGCCCCATAGGGCGCGCGATGTTCCTACGGGTGTTGTCTCACTCTCCACAACTATTTTTTGAAAGTTTTTGAAGGGTGTGGGAAACTTTTTTCAAAAAGTTTCCCGAGCGTACTCCCAAATATCGCAATGGGGCAGGGGCCCCATAGGGCGCGCGATGTTCCTACGGGTGTTGTCTCACTCTCCATAACTATTTTTTGAAAGTTTTTGAAGGGTGTGAGAAACTTTTTTCAAAAAGTTTCCCACATAAAATAAAAAATAACTGAAAGGACATATAAACCATGAAGTACGATTTTTCCGCCATTGAAAAGAAATGGCAAGACAAGTGGGACGAGGCAAAGATCTTCAACGCCGAGGATCACTCCGGCAAGCCCAAGTTCTACGGCCTCGTAGAGTTTCCCTATCCCTCGGGATCGGGTATGCACGTAGGTCACATCAAGGCCTATTCGGGTCTTGAGATCATCGGCCGTAAGCGCAGAATGCAGGGCTACAACGTCTTGTTCCCCATCGGCTTTGACGCCTTTGGCCTGCCCACCGAGAACTCTGCCATCAAGACGGGTATTCACCCCCGCGAGCTGACCGACCGCAATATTGCCAAGTTCTCCAGCCAGCTCCGTCGCGTAGGCTTCGCCTTTGATTGGGATCGCGTGGTGGACACCACCGAGGAGGACTACTATAAGTGGACCCAGTTCATCTTCCTCAAGATGTTTGAAAACGGACTGGCCTTCCGCGATACCGCCCTCGTCAACTATTGCCCCCATTGTAAGGTCGTCCTTTCCAACGAGGATTCCCAGGGCGGTAAGTGCGACATCTGCCACTCCGACATCGTCCAGAAGTCCAAGGACGTATGGTATCTCCGCATCACAGAGTACGCCGATAAGCTCCTGCAGGGTTTGGAGGAAGTCGATTATCTTCCCAACATCAAAATGCAGCAGGTCAACTGGATCGGTAAATCCCGCGGTGCTTTCGTCAATTTCGGTCTGACCGCAGGCGACGAGACCCTCCGCATCTATACCACCCGTCCCGACACCCTCTTTGGTGTGACCTTCATGGTCATCGCCCCCGAGCATCCCATCATCGAGAAGCTGGCCGCCGAGGGTAAGATCAACAACATGGACGAGGTCAGAGCTTACCAGGAGGAATGCACCAAAAAGACCGAGTTTGAGCGCACACAGCTGGTCAAGGACAAGACGGGCGTTTGCCTGGACGGTGTCAAGGGTATCAACCCCGTCAACGGTAAGGAGATCCCCATCTACCTGGCCGACTACGTTATGATGGGCTACGGCACGGGGGCCATCATGGCTGTTCCTGCCCACGACGAGCGTGACTACGACTTCGCCAAGAAGTTTGGTATTGACATCATCGAGGTCATCAAGGGCGGCAACATCGAGGAGGCCGCTTACACAGGCGACGGACCTATGGTCAACTCCGACTTCCTCAATGCCTACGACAACAAGGCTGACTCCATCGCCGCTATGATCGAGTGGCTCCAGGAGAAGGGCATTGGCGAGGGCGGTGTCCAGTTCAAGATGAAGGACTGGGCCTTCAACCGCCAGAGATACTGGGGCGAGCCTATCCCCATCGTTCATTGTCCTACCTGCGGTATGGTGCCCGTTCCCTACGAGGAGCTGCCTCTGCGCCTGCCTCCCGTTTCTGAATTCGAGCCCGGTCAGGGCGGTGAGTCCCCTCTGGCTAAGCTGGATTACTTCGTCAACTGTAATTGCCCCAAATGCGGCGGTGCCGCCAAGCGCGAGACCGATACTATGCCCCAGTGGGCAGGCTCGTCCTGGTACTTCCTCCGCTATATCGACCCCAAGAACAATGAGGCGCTGGCCGACATGGACAAGCTCCGCTACTGGCTCCCCGTTGACTGGTACAACGGCGGCATGGAGCACGTTACCCGTCACTTGATCTATTCCCGCTTCTGGCACCACTTCCTCTATGACCTCGGCCTGGTTCCCACCGCCGAGCCTTACGCCAAGCGTACCGCACAGGGTCTCATCCTGGGTCCTGACGGCGAGAAGATGTCCAAGTCCCGCGGCAACACCGTGGATCCCAACGACGTGGTCAACGAGCTGGGTGCCGACGTCCTCCGTGTGTATATCCTCTTTATGGGCGACTACGGCTCTGCCGCGCCCTGGTCGGATAACGGCGTGAAGGGCTGTAAACGCTTCCTCGACCGTGTGGCTGACCTGACCACTATGGTTAAGGGTGGAGAGCCTAACGCTAAGCTGGAATCGGCTATCCATAAGACCCTCAAGAAGGTCACCCTGGATATCGAGGACATGAAGTTCAATACCGCCATTGCGGCTATGATGGGTCTACTCAACGATATCTTTGATGTCGGCAGCCTTACCATGGAACAGCTTTCTATCTTTGTTCGTATGATTTGTCCCTTCGCCCCCCACTTGGCTGAAGAAATGTGGGAGCAGATGGGCGGCAAGGGCTTCTGCTCGCTGGCAGAGTGGCCTGTTTGGGACGAGGCCAAGACCATCGATGCCACCGTGGAATTGGCCGTTCAGATCAACGGTAAGGTGCGTGGTAAAGTAACTCTTCCCATGAATGCCGATAAGGACATCGCCATCGCCGCCGTCAAGGCTGATGAAAAGATCTATTCCTTTATTGCGGGAAAGACCGTGATCAAGGAGATCGTCATTCCCAATAAGATTATCAATATCGTTGTTAAGTAAGATCACTCGACATAGGTTAAGGAGGGCACGGTGATGTTTTATCTGTATATCCCCTTTCACGGTGGCGAAAGCCGTGTGACTCCTGGCTTTGAGAAGTTAGAAGACGCCAAGCTCGCAGCGGATGCCCAAGCTGTGTACGGCTATTGTGTTTGTAACGAAACGGGTAAGGGAATATACTCTCCGATCGGATCCTTCGTGGCTTCCCATATTCTTTACCACGCAAAGTCTGTAGCCGATCATATGCGGCTCCACGGCTACAAGTATGGAGATGCAGACAAGAATCCCGCGTTGGATAAAAATTCCGATAACCCCGAAAAGATCGTCTCTTGCGACCGCTTTTGCGGGTGGGTGCTGTACGAGGCGGGCTACACGGCGCACCAGCCTGTCACCAAAGGGCTTCCTCTTTATTTTCCGCCCACGCTGCAGGGCTTTCTGGAATTAAGCGGCTTTACTCGTGTTGATAACCCCGACGAGGTGCGCCCCGGTGACCTGATTTTTGAGGGTGACTCCCACTACATGGCCCCAGCCCTCCCCGAGCAGTACCGCGACAATCCCCGCCATGTGTTCATCAATGCGGGGCCTGCGAAGAACGGGCTATACTACCGTTACGATGCGGGGTCAGACACGCGAATTCAGTCTGTTCAGCCCATGATCGAGCAGATTTTTAAGCCCGAGCAGGGAAGACCCTTCCGCTTTGCTTATCGCGCGTCCGAAACTCTTCCGTGGGACGATGTTGTAACAGCACATGAGCTTTGCACGTACAACCGCGAGGCGTTGAAAAACAGCGCTTGGTGTGGTTGCTTTTACTGCAAGAACATCTATGATCCCAAAGAGATTACGGATTGGCTCGATGGCGGCAAGACAGCTCTGTGTCCCCGTTGCGGGATCGACTCGGTCATCTATGAGACTAAAAAGTATGATCTGACGCAGAAATTTTTGCAAAAAATGTACGATTACTGGTTTTAAGAAACTGTGAAAGGACCCCCCATGACTTACCAATTCTCCAATAAGATCGCCTCCCTCAAGCCCTCGGCGATCCGTGAAATTCTGAAAGCCCCTAAGGACGCCGATACCATCACTCTCGCCGCAGGTAATCCTGCCCCCGAAACCTTCCCCGTAGCGGATCTGGCGCGCTTTGCCGCCGATATTTTTGCAAATGACTCCACCATCGCTCTCCAGTACGGCGCAACCGACGGTTATGAACCTCTTCGCCGCGCCGTGGCTGAGAGACAGAAGAATGTTTGGGGCATCGGTAAATCGATCGCCGACGGTGACAGCTTCAACGATACCACTATTATCGTCTCGGGCGGTAATCAGGGCATTGAGCTGGCCGCCAAGGTGTTCTGTAACGAGGGCGATACCGTCATTTGTGAAAATCCCACCTTTATCGGCGGTTTGAACGCCTTCCGCTCCTGCGGCTATAACACCGTGGGCGTACCCATCGAGGAGGACGGCATGGATGTAACGGCTTTGGAGGAAACGATCAAAAATACCCCCAACGCCAAGCTCTTGTATATCATTCCTACCTTCCAGAACCCTGCGGGCATCACCACTTCTCTTGAAAAGAGGAAGGCTATCTATGAGGTTTGCAAGAAGTACGGCCTTATGATCCTGGAGGATAACCCCTACGGTGAGCTTCGTTTTGCGGGCACCGAGATCCCCTCCATTAAGAGCTTTGACACCGAGGGTTTGGTCATATACTGTTCCTCTTTCTCCAAGATCCTGTCGGCGGGTATGCGCGTGGGCTTTGTGGTGGCTCCCGAGGAGGTGGCTGCCAAGATGGTGGTGGCCAAGCAGTCCGAGGATGTCCATACCAACCAGTTCTTCCAAATGCTTTGTTATAAGTTTATGACCGAGTGTGACTTGGATGCTCATATCGCCATGATCCGTGATGTATACGGCAGAAAATGCCGTCTCATGCTGGAGTGTCTTGAAAAGGAATTGCCCGCCTCCGTGAGATTCACCCGTCCCGAGGGAGGTCTGTTCATTTGGGTCACCCTGCCTGACGGCGTGGATGCCACCGCGTTTTTACAAGCCTGCATAGCCGAAAAGCTCATGATTGTCCCCGGTGCCACCTTTAACTGCGACGTCACCGAAGGCTCCATGTCCTTCCGCCTCAACTACTCTACCCCCTCCGATGCACAGATCATTGAAGGCGTGGCAAGACTTGGCTGTGTGGCAAGAAAAATGATTCCTTCCTGATAAATATTTCGGGGGAGCTATGCTCCCCCTTTTCTTTTGCATATCAACCTACAAAAATTTACAATTACCCCTTGCTTTTCAGCAGGATTTATATTATAATATATCTGTATGCTGTATATCTGTGCCCTGTGGGTGCAGGAAAGGATTTCCCATGAACCAAGTCACTCCCACAGAGTCTTCTGTGATGATCCTCGTAAAGAAAATGGCTGTCCGTACCTGCTGTGTTTTTACAGCGGTGACCTTAATCCTGCTTATGATTCAATGGATCATGGAAGCCGGACTTCAAAAGTCTATCAATGTCACGGTGTTTCTGATGCTTCTGCCCCTGTCTTTGACCATTGCCGCCGCAGGTATGATCCGCGGATCCGAAAAGCTTTCGGTCGGCAGTAAGATATTTTGGCATCCCCTTTTGTGCCTGAGCGGCATTTTTCTTACGTACCTTCCATACATGACTGCCAATAAATTTCCCGGGGGAACAGTCATGGTGCATCTGGTGTTTTTTGCTTTCATTTACGGCATTGTCACCGCTGTCGTGTGCTTTATTGCTTCTCTGATGAAGGATAAAAAGCCCGGAAAGATCCCTGCTCCCTATGTGTCTCAGTTTCGTCGGGACAACGAAAACCGAAAGGACAAGTAATCGACATGAATTTTCGAGCACAAAATCATTACTATAAAATTCTGATGGGTATGCTGATGGTCATAGGCATCTTGCTTTTGGCCTTGGTGATCTGCCTCATCAGCTTCCTTGTGGCATCTCCCACCAATTCTTCGCCCAAAGAAACTACCCCCGAAAGTGGTGCTGTGGAAGCGCCGGCGGACACAACTGCGCCTGTTGTCAATCCTTCTGTAGGGCAGACCCCTCTTCCTGAAACCCCCGACGCAGGTCTTTCGTATCAGGATAAGCTGATTTTCGTGGGTGACTCTCTGACTGCGCATTTGGTAGCTCGTGAAGTGCTGACGGGTGGTAAGATGACGAAGCAAGTCTGGCGTACCGAAAATAATATGCTCAACCTCAATAGCGAGGTTACCGCCGCTAAGATCATCTATCCCGAAACAGGGGAAAGTATGACCATCGCGGAGGCCGCCGGAAAAGCAAAGCCCGAAATTATGATTGTCACTTTAGGCACCGATTGGGGTGTATCCTACCTGACGGAAAAGGATTTCAAAACCTGCTACACCGCTCTCATCCGTGATATCCAAGCCGCTTCTCCCGAGACCACGGTCATCCTCCAATCTATCTTTCCCGTAACCACTTCGGCTAAGCTGAAAAACGAGAAAATTGATATATGCAACGGTTGGGTCAGAGAGATCGCTGCCGATTGCGGGTGCCCTTATCTGGATACTCAAACGATTCTTAAGGGTGCTGATAATGCCCTCAAGCCCGAATACTGCAACAGCAGCGACGGTATTCATCTGCATAAGGAAGCCTATGTGGAGATTTTGAAGTATATCCGTACCCACGCCTACACAAAATAAAGAAAACTCACGAAAGGAACAAACATGATGAAACGTATCCTCTCGGTCATGTTGGCGATGCTTCTCCTGACCGCATCTCTGATCTCCTGTGGCGCGAACTATCGTGATGATCTCACACCAGCTCAGGTTATGAAGTCTGTCCTTGACGCAATTCCCCTGGAGGAGGGCTACCGCCAGGTCAGTGACAGCTTTATTTCGGAATCCTCCTTTGGTACATTCTACACGGTCATTCTGGAAAACACCGATCACTATATCGCGGTTTCGGAAAAATCCGATATGAATGTGGATGAGATCGGTGTATTCCATGTTAAAAGCGGAGATCTGACGGAAGATGTCAAGGTCATTGTGTCAGATTACGTTAAGGCGCGCACACGTCAGTATGAGGATCTGCTGATCAGCTATAACCCTAATGAGCTACCTAAGTTAGAGGAAGCCACCGTAGTGGTTTGTGGTAAGTATGTTTACTACTCGATTCTTTCCGAGGCACGCACATCTGCCGCAAAGGCCGCTTTTGAGAACACCCTCAAGGCTGAATAATTCAAAACGCAACCGTTGAGCCTGATAATGCTCACGGTTGCGTTTTTTCATGCTTTGTATAGCTTGCCTTGCCAAGTGTTTTCTTGATAAAGCAGCTTATCAATTTCGTTGATGACCGCCATTTTTTTGATGCTCCACAGGGGAGCTAGCAGTGCCTTTGCGTTACCATCTCCCGTCAATCTTGCAACGACTGTCTCGGGGGGAAGTAGCTCCAGACACCGTACCACAGTATGTACGTAATCCTCACGTGTCATAGGGATGTAGTTCCCCTGCTCGTACATATCTCCCAATACCGTCTCTTTCAGAACGTGCAGTAAGTGGAGCTTAACCATGGTAGGGCGGAGTTTCGCTACGGCACGAATACTATCGAGCATCATGGGGAGATCCTCTCCGGGAAGTCCTAAGATCAGGTGTATGCAGGTGTTGATTTTAGGGGAAGCTTGGGTCAGGCGGGTATAGCCATCTACAAAGTCCGAAAATGTGTGTCCGCGATTGATGCGTTTCGCGATTTGATCATGGATGGTTTGTAGGCCCAGCTCCACCGTCAGGGTAGTACGGTTTGCCAGATCGGCCAAATAATCCACTGTATCAGGAGGTAGACAATCGGCACGGGTGGCGATATTCATGCCCACCACACCGTCAAAGGTGAGCGCTTCTTCAAATTTTTCTCGCAGAATTTCTACGGGAGCATAGGTATTGGTTCGTGCTTGGAAATAGGCGATACATCTTTCAGTAGACCATTTGCCTGATAATTTAGCACGCTGGGTGTCATATTGTACTCGTAGAGAGAGCTCAGCAGGGGAGGCAAAATCTCCGCTTCCGCGGTCTGAGCAATAAATACATCCTCCCACACCACACATTCCATCCGCGTTGGGACAGGTGAATCCGCCATCCAAGGGGATTTTAGCGCATTTCCCACCGAAGACCCTTCGAAGCCAGTAATCGTAGGTTTGATATCGCTTGTGGCTGTCGCTTAAAGGGTAGGGATTGGTGTCTTTTTGTGACATAAAAACCTCCGAGGGCGTTTTTTTATATGATACCATGGAGAAGAAGAGATGTCAAGAAAACAGCGCAAAAATAAGAGAAAATTTCAAGTAAAATTATTAAAAAATCTCTTATCCATCTTGATTTATATCCAAATATATGATATAATGAAGTTTAGAAATTTATTTTGAAAGGCAATATATCACTATGCAATGGACAAGTCTTAATGATCTGCGCGAGAAATATCTCGCTTTCTTTGAGTCGAAGAATCACCTTCGTCTTCCTTCTTATCCTTTGGTTCCTCACAACGATCCCTCTCTCCTGTTGATCAATTCAGGCATGGCGCCCATGAAGAAGTTCTTCACGGGTGAGGAAATCCCTCCCCGTAACCGCGTTTGCACTTGCCAAAAGTGTATCCGCACCCCCGACTTGGAGCGCGTGGGTCACACTGCCCGCCACGGCACCTTCTTTGAGATGCTGGGTAACTTCTCCTTCGGCGATTACTTCAAGAACGAGGCCATTCCGTGGGCTTGGGAGTTCCTCACCGTGACCCTGGAGATCCCCGAGAATCTGCTCTGGCCCTCCATCTACGAGAAGGACGAGGAGGCCTACCACCTGTGGGCTGACGTTGTGGGCGTCCCCGCCGAGCGCATCGTCCGTCTGGGCAAGGCCGACAACTTCTGGGAGCACGGCTCCGGCCCCTGTGGCCCCTGTTCCGAGATCTACTTCGACCGTGGCGAGGCTCGCGGCTGCGGCTCTCCTGACTGTAAGCCCGGCTGCGACTGCGACCGCTTCATGGAGATCTGGAACAACGTGTTCTCCCAGTTCAACAATGACGGCAACGGCAATTACACCGAGCTGGCTCAGAAGAACATCGACACGGGTATGGGTCTGGAGCGTCTCGCTTGCGTCATGCAGGACGTGGACAACATGTTCCTCGTGGACACCAACCGCAAGATCCTCGACACCGTTTGTGAGATTGCAGGCAAGAAATATGGCGCTGACAAAAACGATGACATCTCCATCCGTGTCTGCACCGACCACATCAAGTCTGCCATGTTCATGATCGCCGACGGCGTCATCCCCTCCAACGAGGGCCGCGGCTACGTCCTCCGCCGCATCATCCGCCGCGCTTGCCGCCACGGTAAGCTCTTAGGCATCAACCACGCTTTCCTGACCGACCTCTGCAAGGTGGCCATGGAACAGAACTGCGGCGCTTACCCCGAGCTCTCCGAGAAGTCTGCCTACATCCTTAAAGTGCTGACTTTGGAGGAGGAGAGATTCGACGCCACCATCGACGCTGGTCTGTCCATTCTGTCCAACATCGCCCGTGAATCCATTGCCGCAGGCAAAACTGTCATTTCGGGTGAGGATGCCTTCAAGCTCTACGACACCTTCGGCTTCCCCATCGACCTCACCCGCGAGATCGCCGAGGAACAGGGGTTGGCCATCGACGAGGATACCTTCAAGAAGCTGATGCAGGCTCAGCGTGAGCGCGCACGCGCCGCACGTGCCAACGTCAGCGGTTGGTCTAACGCCTCCAAGACCCTGCTTTCGGGTCTGCCTGCCACCGAGTTCTGCGGCTACACCGGCACCCGCTGTGATGCCAAGGTCATCGCCCTCATTGTAGACGACATGACCGTGGATGAGGTTTCCGAGGGTGACGTCACCGTGATCCTGGACAAGACCCCCTTCTACGGTGAAGGCGGCGGCCAGATCGGTGACACCGGTACTCTTATGATGGAAGGCGCCGTTATCAATATCAGCAACACCCAAAAGTCCGACGGCGTATACATTCACATGGGAACCGTGGTCAACGGTGCTGTGAAGGTCGGCGACACGGTTGGTGCCGTGGTAGACATTGCCCGCCGCGAGAACATCATGCGCAACCACTCCGCTTGCCATCTGCTGCAGGGCGCACTCCGCAAGGTACTGGGCACCCACGTTGAGCAGGCAGGCTCTTACGTTTCCGACACGGTCTGCCGTTTCGACTTCACCCACTTCGCCGCCCTGACTCCCAAGGAGCTGGCCGCCGTGGAGATGCTGGTCAACGCCAACATCCTGGTTGGTCTGGGTGTTGACAAGCTGGAGCTTCCCATCGAGGAGGCTAAGAAGCTTGGTGCTATGGCTCTGTTCGGCGAGAAGTACGGCGACATTGTCCGCGTCATCAAGATGGGTGAGTTCTCCACCGAGTTCTGTGGCGGTACGCACGTTGACAACACCGCGCAGATCGGTCTTTTCAAGATTGTATCCGAGTCTTCCGTCGCCGCGGGTGTGCGCCGTATCGAGGCTGTCAGCGGCAAGGGTGTTCTTGAACTAATCGCACAGAAGGATGCGCTGATCCTCTCCACCGCCAAGGAGCTGAAGGTCAACAATCCCGCAGATATCGCTCATAAGGCAACCCAGCTCCAGTCCGAGCTGAACACCGCCCACAAGGAGATCGAGGTGCTGAACGGCAAGATCGCCGCTTCTCAGGTCACCGATCTCGTGAAAAACGCTGTGTCGGTAGGCGACTTCAAGCTGGTCACCGCTCATATGCCCGGCCTGGCTGTGGATATCGCTCGCTCCATGACCGACAAGATCAAGGACACCTACGCTGACGTGGTGGCTGTCATTGCTATTTCCGATGGTGAGAGCGTCAAGTTCCTCTCCTGCGCAGGTAAGGATGCCGTGGCTCACGGTGCTCATGCCGGCAAGCTGGTGGGTGCCGTTGCGGCTGTCACAGGCGGCAAGGGCGGCGGTCGTCCCGACTCCGCCATGGCAGGCGGACGCGACCTGTCCAAGCTGGACGAAGCACTGGCTTCCGCTTCTGCTACCCTGGCTTCTATGCTGAAGTAATTTATATCCTTATAACCCCGCCCGTTTAGGGTGGGGTTTTTCAAAATCATGATTCACCATACGGAAGCGGTTCAAATATGAGTGGATTCCATATGCACCGTAGGGGCGGATTCCATATCCGCCCGTTGTAAAAAAAGCAAGACTCTCCACTTTTTTAGCATTCACGGGCGCATATAGAATGCGCCCCTACGGTATTCATACCCACCGTTAAACTGCAATTCGTTTTTTAAAACAACTTTTCTTTTCTACAAAAATTTTTCTATTCCTACCAACCTTTTTCCCTTCACCTCCACTTATATGGATGAAACCACCCCACAACCGAAAGGAGCCGTCATGGACAAGCAAAACGCCGATCGCATCATCACCGAATATCTCCAAAGGATCTATGGCTTTGCCTTGTCCAAGACCCGAGATCCCTACGAGGCCGAGGAGCTGGCCTCGGATATCACCTACGAGGTCTACCTGTCCTTGCTCCGCGACGGGATGATCTACAACGTCAATTCCTATATCTGGCGCATTTCCTCCTTTGTCTTTGCCCGCTGGGTCGAAAAAAAGAACAGAGTGAGGGAGCGCGGCGGCATATCGGTGGACGAGGTGATGGAGCAGGTCGCGGAGACGGGGACGAGGATGCCTCTCGCGCTGATCGATAACGAGGATGCCGAACGGGCAGAGCGCGCCGCCCATGAGGACAGCCTCAGACTCCTGCGGCGGGAGATCGCCTATCTCGGTGAGACCCAACGACGGATCATCGTAGCCCACTACTACGGCGGGCAGACTGTCAAGGAGATTGCTGAGACATTGGACATTCCCGTGGGGACGGTGAAATGGCATCTCTACGATGCAAGAAAAACCATCAAGGAGGGTATGAATATGGAAAGAAATAAAGGAACACTGGGGATCAACCCCATTCGCTTTTGCAGTATGGGACACAGTGGTTACTGCGGCAGCACAGGAGATACCGCCAACCATTTGAACACGATGCTGGCGCAGAACATTGCCTATGCCGCCTACTGGACACCCAAAACAGAGGAGGAGATCGCAGAAGAACTGGGTATCACTCCTGTCTTTATGGCCGATATTATCGCCCATTTGGAGGAATACGGCTATATGTCCCGCGTGGAGGGGGGGAAGCTCCGTACTGACATGATGATTCACCGCGGAACGAAGGAGACAGATGAAGCCATTCATCTGCTGAAGACCGAGACCGCCGCACGCTTGTGCGAGCTTTTGGCACCCGTATGGACATCCAATCTGGACCGCTTCTACGAGGAGCATAAGCAGGACATTTACGTTCCCGACGAAGATATAAATCTTTGGCGCTGGAGCGGATTTATGATGGGTGATATGTACTTCCGAGAAACGGTAGACAGCCAAAATCCCAATCCCCAAGAGCCGGCTACACAGCTCCGCATCAAGCGTCCCGACGGTGGCGACTACGTTGCCCTTGCCTATATCGATGACGGATACAGCGTCAGCTACGACGGCTCTCTTTACACGGCCTGTGGCATGATGACCCGTGGGTCGGAAATTTATGAAAAACTCTTTTCCTGCCAGATGAGCACCGTCTATGATTCTCGACCTGACGGATGGGGGGACAACAAAAGCACCGATTACGAGGCACTCTACGAGTACATCACGGGTCAGCTTCCCGAAACACAAGTCAATGTCAGCAAGTATCAACGCCTGTATGATCGAGGTCTGATCGTGAAACGCGACAACGGTATTTCTGTCAATGTTCCCGTTTGCAGATGTTGGGGGCTTGATATGTATGCAGGCGCGGATATGCAGGCTGTCAACGCCATATATCACGATTACGCAAAAAAGATTCTTGAGATCAAATGCAACCTTTATCCGCCTCACGTTCAATCCTACATTCGTGCGTGTGACAACGGCTACGGTGATTCTCTGTATATGTACTTCTACCGCTGGATGCTGGACAACGGCATCCTCAGCCTCCCTGAGGATGACCGCCGTGGCGGCATCATGACGGTGGTCTTTGCGGAGAGGCTTCCTGATTGATGTATAAGTCAGAACCACCAGCTAAGCTAAGCTGGTGGTTCTGACTTGGGAGACATTTTATGGCTGGTAGAACAATTAAATCTTTCCTCATGCAAGTATATCAACGAAATATAGCAAAATTAACAATATGTTAATATATATTGTCGAATCATGAGAAAGGCCATATTTTTTATGGCGTAGCGTGCGGGAGGATTTGAATTTTTTGTAACTTCCTTTGATTTTGCCAAACCTTTTTCAAAAAAATCACACTTTATAAGCAAAACCCTCTTGACTTTATGCTTTACTGTAATGTTATAATTTTTAAAAAAAGGGAGGAAGCCATGATTGAAATAAAGCAGGTTGGCGTACGTATCAGCCGCTTGAGACAAAAAATGGGAATGACGCAAATTGTCCTGGCCGAACGGTTGGGTGTAACGGCACAAGCCATCTCAAAATGGGAACGCGGACTCTCATTCCCCGATGTATCCCGCATGGATGAGCTTGCGGAAATTTTGGAAACCAGTGTTTCCTTTTTGCTGACCGGTGGATTAACAACTTCCCACCGCCCCTAAATTAACAGAAAAATTTCAAATCCGACATATCACCTTTTTATAATTATGCTACTCTATGCTATCATCATTCAAGAAGGGGGGATACGGTGAAAAAGCAAGCGTGGAAATGCCTGAGCGGCAGTAGTCTCAAGGTTATGGCTATGCTTACCATGCTCATTGATCACTTGGGATGTTATCTTCTGAATGATATCCCCTCCATGAATGTTCCTTTGTTTGATTTATGGGGTATCTCTCCAACCATTTACAGCCTGTGCCGCACGATCGGAAGAACTGCTTTCCCGTTGTATGCCTTTCTATTGGTTGAAGGCTTCACGCATACCCGTGACAAACGCAAATACGGTTTGAATCTTTTCATATTTGCCCTTGTTTCGGAGATACCTTGGAATCTGGTACATAGCGGCACTTGGCTCCATCCCACTCAAAACGTATTTTTTACCTTGTTCCTTGGATTCTGCGGCCTTTATATGCTGGAACACCTGAAATCTCGCCCGCTCATTCTCGTAGCAGGGATTACCTCTCTTTTGGCTTTTGCTTGGATCTTTCGCGCGGACTATGACTTTATAGGTATAGGTGTCATCTTATGCCTATATCTTTTACGAGAGCATTCCATCCTCCGCTTGGGTATAGGTGTCACCCTGCTCCGCGCAGGATGGCGTGCGACACCCGCGTTTGTTCTTATGGAGTTTTACAACGGGAAAAGAGGTTTCATTCAAGGCAGAGCAGGGAAGTATATCTGCTATGCTTTCTACCCCTTTCATTTGGTGATTCTTTGGATCTTAAAATATCATGTTTTGCATTAAAAAACACCTTCGACCGAAAAGTCAAAGGTGTTTTTGAGTTGGCAGTTATTTTAGCCTACAGCCACAGGGCCGCTGATGAATTCATAAGTATGAATTTGCAGATGGTACAATCCATCGTCTTGAAGAACGAGTGCACCTGTGAGTTTGACAACAGATTCATCCGAAGGCAGTTCCATATCTCCGGCAACGGCTTGGGAGATGGAAATATAAACATAAGGATAATAGGCCGCGCTACCGTCCTCGTACACCTGATAAATGGTACCATTTACGGACCCGTCTTCTTGTTTTTCGAAGTCACAACCGCGAGCTACTACAGAGAAGGTGATGCCTTTAAAATCGGTGGGGTGCTTGCGGATATAATCATACTGCAGAGCGAAAAGATCAGGGCTTTCCGAGAGTGTAATGATATTGTCGTCATTGGGGACAAGGCCCAGCATTTCTGCAGTTTGCAGCCCAAACAGCGTACGCCAATCCGTCTCCGTATAGCTGCTTACATCAGCCGGAGCGGTAACAGTTTGCACGCTGCGATCCAAAACTGTGGTTGCGCGCATAGTTATGGTGATAGGCACATCTCCTACCAAATCAGGGGCGTTGGTCAAATCCATACCGCAAACAACGGTGGATGATTTGAGCAGATAATTTTTATCGGTTGTCATAGAGATTGAAAGCGCGTCCATGTCCAAGGTGGTAAACAGATCCAAAAGCAAGCTCATATCCATGTCGGAAATATCCAGCATATCGTTTTTCTCTATAGAGGATATGAGCATATTGATAACAAGCTGTGCCTGAGGAGACATACCCGTAAGCGTTGCCGTTATATCTCCTGTAGCCTCATCCACTGTAAGATCGGTACGAGCGAAGAAGGCTGAAAGCTTCATGGCGGGGAAGAGAGCGGTCAAACCGCTCATGAGATCATTCTCGGAGTTTTCACCCTTTTCGCCAGACAGGGAAGTATCAGGGAAGAGACCCGCGAAAAGCTCGGATAAAGCCTGTGCCATCTCTTCTTCAAGCAGGGTACAGCGAATCTTACCCTCGGCAGAAGAGACATACAGCACGCCATCCACATATAAAAACACGGAGGGTTCTTGGGTGGGAATTCTCAACTCGACCTGCATGGCTTGGGTGCTTTGTTGGATCATCGTGACACCGCCGGTCATGCTCATGTTGGTGGTCATGCCGTCCATTCCGGCGGCAATATCCAATTTTATGTTACTGTCAAGGCAGAAGTGAGGTATGGCATCCATCCGGTTATTTTCCATAACTGCCTCTAAAAAACCATCAATGTCAAGTGCCGGAGAGGTATCGGCAGTAGTTTCCTGCTCCGTTGGCGCTTCCGTAGCAGTATCCTCCGGTTCCTTTGTGACCGATTCATCAAGAGGTTCTGTAGGAATCGCCGTGTCTGTTACGGAAAGAGTGGAATCCGGAGGTGTGGGCTCGTTTTGGCAGGCAACCAAAAGTGTCAGCACCATAAAAATAGATAGGGTCAAAAGCAGCAGTTTTTTCATAGTGATCCTTTCATAAAGACGCAGGGGCTCACAGGATATCGTCCCGTAAGCCCCTATGGGTTTTTACTTCATATGGTGGCTTACGCCTTGAGTCTTGCCTCCAGCGCGGCAAGCTCTTCATACATGGTGGCGGGTACGTGATCGCCAACCTGAGCGTAGAACTCCTTGATGTTGGCCACGTCCTCCAGCCAGGATTCGGTATCCACGGTGAGCAGATCGCGAACGGTGTCCAAAGTGATATCCTCAAGACCCTCGATCATGATATCCTCAGCCTTGGGCACGTAACCGATAGCGGTCTCTACGGCATCTACCTTGCCCTCACAACGAGCCAGGATCCAAAGCAGGACACGCATATTGTCACCAAAGCCGGGCCAGATGAAGTGACCCTCGTCATCGGTGCGGAACCAGTTGACGTGGAAGATCATGGGAGGATTGGGGATCTTGTGGCCCATATTCAGCCAGTGTGCCCAGTAGTCACCCATGTTGTAGCCCACGAAAGGACGCATCGCCATGGGATCACGACGAACCACACCGACGGCACCGGCGGCTGCGGCAGTTGTCTCGGAGGCCATGATAGAGCCTACGAAAGAGCCGTGCTGCCAGCCGAAGGATTGGTACACGAGAGGTGCTGTCTTAGCGCGGCGACCGCCGAAGACGATGGCGGACACGGGCACACCCTTCAGGCTGTTAAACTCAGGGGAGATGCAGGGGCAGTTGGCTGCCAGAGCGGTGAAGCGGGAGTTGGGGTGTGCGCCGCAGGTGGACTTATCCTTCTTGTCGTACTTCGTGCAATCCCAAGGATTGCCCTTCCAGTCAATAGCAAAGCCGGGCTGGGGAGGATTGTTGTCCAGACCCTCCCACCAAACGGTGTTGTCGGCGGTGTTGTGGACCACGTTGGTGAAGATAGTGTCACGCAGGCAGGTGTGCAGAGCGTTGGGGTTAGACTTCTCGTTGGTACCGGGAGCTACGCCGAAGAAGCCGTTCTCGGGGTTCACAGCCCACAGGCGGCCGTCCTCACCCACGCGGAGCCAAGCGATATCGTCGCCCACGCACTCCACCTCGTAGCCCTGCTCGGACAGGAACTTGGGAGGAATGAGCATGGCGAGGTTGGTCTTACCGCAAGCGGAGGGGAAGGCGGCGGTGAC
>SVTB01000022.1 GCA_015064015.1 Oscillospiraceae bacterium
CGTGTACCCCCTTTCCTCAAGGTAGGCGCGCAGAGCCTGACGGGTGCGCTTGAGGCGCTGGGATACGGCGTTGGCCGTCAGCCCGTAGCGGGGTGCCATCTCCCGCACGGTGCGTCCGTACCAGTACCGCCCCATGAAAAGTTGGCGGTCAAGGGCAGGGGTGATCTCCAAAAACTCGTTGAGATAGGCGCAGAGCTGGGTGTCGGTGGTGTCCTCGGGGACGGGGATGCACTCGGCCAGCTCGGAAAGAGCGATCACCAGATCTGGATTGCGCTTTTCTCGGTGCCTCTCTTTGAGGCGGTTGATGGACAGATTTCTCGTAAGCTTGCCGAGGTACGTCCGTAGCACGCTGGGTTTTTTCGGGGGGATGGATCGCCAAGCCGCCACCCAGGTGTCGTTGACGCACTCCTCTGCGTCGGATTCATTGTTTAAAATGTTCATGGAAATGCCGTGGCAATATCCGCCGTACTTGCGTTGGGATTCGGCGATGGCTTGCTCGTCCCGCGCCCAGTACAGATCGACGATGTCATGGTCTTTCATGTGATGACCCTCCTTTCTGAATTGGGGCTTTCACTTATATACACAACACGGAGGTGAAAATCTGTCATGCCACCGCAGGCTATCGTTGTTCTGCGTAGATTTTACCACAAAAACGTAAAAAAGTCAATCTGATACTGGACAAGCGGGGATATATGTGGTATAATATACCTTGTATAGGTGTGTTTCGCAAAAGCTTGCGCGAAATGAAAAATAATACCAATGAAATGCTTTTGAGATCGAAAAAATCGGAGGTTTTACTGCTATGACCCCTGCTTACAAAGCACCCGAACGAAAAAAGTTCGACTACCGTTTGTCAGTCCCCCGTATTCTTTTTGTGGGTGTGATGCTGTTTGTACTGGTGGCGGGATGTCTGTATCTCTACCACAACGCTTTCTCTGAGTATGGTCAATATCTGATTGATGAGGAAAAAAAGACCTCCGCCTGGCTCGTAGAGCAGCTCAGCTACCTTTTGCCCATAATCACGGTGGCCGCGTTCCAATACTGTGTCTACGCTAAATACGATCATAAGGACGGGCTCCTTCAAAGAGAGCGAGCCTATGAGCTTCTCATCCTGGCCGGCTTGGTTTACCTTGTTTTTTTGCCCTTGCTGTGGCGATATAGCGACCGTCAGCTCATCTTGTCTCTCATGGCAGGCTTACAGGTGGACAAAACCGAAGGAAAAACCTATGAGACGCTGTTTTTAAAAGTGCTTCCATGGCTAATTCGGTTTTCGGTTTCTATCATGCTGTTGTTTGTCTACCACATGGCGAGGGCCAAAGCCGAAAAGATCGAAACCAAGACGGCTGAAGCCGAAAAAGCGACTTTGGAGGCTACCAAGACTGTCGCGCGTGCCGAGACTGAAACCGAGGATGCTTCAGGCGAAGTCGAGGTGTCGGCCGGAGATGTCTGTGAGGAAAATCAGGTAGCTCCCACCCTTCTTGCAGAAGAAAAAGCAGAGGAGGCTTCCCAAGATCATCCCACCAAGGAGGCAGGCCATGACCCTAACCCGACGTCTGTTTGATGAAAGCAGCCATCTGTTTGATTTTAAGGCTACCGTCCTGTCTGTGATACCCACCGACGACGATACGCTGTCTGTTGTGCTGGATGCTACCGCCTTTTTTCCCGAGGGGGGCGGGCAAGCTTCCGATACGGGAACCCTTGCCGGGTATCCCATCATCGACGTGCAGGAGACGGACGGGGTCATTTACCATACGGTGAACGCGGAGGCTTCGGCTATTTCCGCAGGAGACACGGTGGTGGGACACCTCGATCGAGAAGTGCGTTTGCGCAAAATGCAGAATCATTCGGGTGAGCATATCATATCGGGTATCGTTCACCATTTGTACGGATACACCAACGTAGGCTTTCATTTGGGAAGCGGTGATGTGACTTTGGATTTTGACGGGGGGTTGACCCGTGAACAGTTGGATGCCATTGAGGATGAGGCCAACCGTATTGTGGCGGCTTGCCTGCCCGTGGTGGCCTATTATCCCACGCCCGAGGTGCTTTCTACCTTGACCTACCGCGCCAAGCTGGATTTAACTGAAAATGTGCGCATGGTGGAGATCGGGCAGGGAGAGGATATGATGGATCGTTGTGCCTGCTGTGCTCCTCATGTGGATAACACGGGGGAGATTGGTATCATCAAGCTTTTGGATTTTATCCATTACAAAGGGGGAGTGCGCATCCATATGCTGTGCGGTCTGGATGCCTTAGAGGATTACCGTCGCAGATACACCGATGTGGCGATGCTCGCTTCTCGCTTGTCCGTCAAGCAAACCGAGCTGGTGGCAGGCTTTGACCGCTTGGTTTCTGAAATTGAGGAAAAAAAGCAGATCATTTTTTCTCTGCGTCAAAAAATACAGGAGATGACATTGGCGGCTCTTCCCGAAACCGAGGGAAGTCTCTGTGTTTTTGAAGAGACAGGAGATGCCAATGCCATGCGTCGTTTGCTCAACGAGGCTGTGGGGAAGTGCCGAAAATTGTGTGGTGTGTTCAGCGGCGATGACGAGGGCGGATACCGTTATTTCATTGGCCGCGGAGATCCGACCATCGACCTGAAGCAGCACAACAAGGAGATCAGTGCCGCATTGAATGCCCGCGGTGGCGGATCCTCGGAAATGCTGCAAGGACGGTCAGGCGCTACAAGAGCGCAGATAGAGGCCTTTTTTGAAAATTTTTGAAGTCTATGGAGCAGGGGGGCACCCCTGCAATCACATCTGAAACTTTTTGAAAAGGTTACCTCAAAATTTTGCATCGAGAAGTAAGATTCTCTCTGAAACGGTGTCATATGATACAGAGGGGCTATTATTCCACAAATGAAATGCCTAATCGTAAATTTTTTGACGCGCGGCGTCGGGAAGGATATTCCATGAAAGCAAGAAAATTTTTGTGCATCTTTTTGACCTTAGCCATGCTGCTGCCCACTCTTTTGATGGGACTGGTTTTGGATATGGCGGCAGAGAATAGCGTTTCCAATGCAACAGAGGCCTATGTATCCGAAGGGCTTGTTTCCTTCTATAGCGGTATGTCCAATACCGAGAGCGGATATGATGAAAATGCGACCGCTTGGTATGACCTGACGGGAGACAATGATCTTCCCGTTACGGCCAGCAACCATAGTTATTTTACCCCCCGTGGTCTTTACATCAAAGGCGTGGAGCATTTTTTCCCGCAGCCCATCGTGGATTTGGTCAATGGAAACGCCTTTACCGTAGAGATCAACTTTGACGAATTCATCTCCATTGGCGGCTCCTTCAATACTTTTATGAACAGTAAAAATGACAATTTTGCTCTGTTCCGCCGCAATTCCAACAATGTACTGGAATTTAAATTTGCCGCCAATCCCGGCAACGAGCGTCCCACCGTGGCCGATGGTTTGAATATCATCAATTACAGCACCATTTCTATTACCTATGAGGTGGGCGGCAAGTGCCGTATCTATGTGGACGGTGAGCTGATGGCCGAGGTGGCTTGTCCCAAGGCTATGGGGGCCAACAACCTATTTATCGGACACGCAGAGGATTCCAAGAAGTTTGAGACCGTCTATCAAGCCATTCGTTTCTATGACCGTGTACTTACAGCTGATGAAATCGCCCAAAACGCCAAGGCGGATGCGGCTTTGTATGGCGGAGAGGCGAATCAAAATACGCCGACCTATATTTCTGTCGCTCAACCCCGCACCAATATTGTTGGTGATATTGCCGTCACACGCGAAATCAACTCCAAGGAAGAGCTCATTGCCATGATGGCCGAGGAAAAGCTCCCCTCTTCCGCTATTTATACCCTCAACGATCAGGCTGAGGTGGTAGATGCAAACGGACAGGCCTTTGCCACGCTTTCCGAAATGCTGGAACTCACCGAATATAAAATCCTTCCCATTCTCATCCCCACATCAGATGCCTCGGTGGATGCCTTGGCTGCCTTTACAAAGGAGTCGAAGTTTACCGATCTAATGGTGCTTTCGAAGAATTTTGATATCGTGAACAGTGCGAGAAACAAAATGCCCACGGTTCGCGGAGCTATTGATTTGGAGGATATGCTGGATGGCGTTCCTTCCCTGACCCAGAGCAAGTGTCTGGAAATTCGCCGCATCGTCAAGAGTCACGCCGCCTCGGTCGCTGTCCTGCCCGTGCGTTTTGCGAAGCAGGACATGGTGCAGTATCTTTACGACAATCAGGTTAACGTCTGGGTGAAGACGGACGATCAGCTCACGGATATCGATGCCTATACCGCCCTGCTTTCAGGTGCTGTGGGCGTGATTTCCGATGATACAGCCACCCTCTTGGAGTTGGCTTGCGCTTTGCCCGAAAATACCATGACCCGTATGCCCCTCAACGTGGGCCACCGAGGTATTCCCTCCAAGGCGCCCGAGAACACCATTGAAGGTGCGTGGTACGCTTATGAGCACGGTGCAACCTGCATCGAGCTGGACGTTTATCTAACCACCGACGGTGAGGTAGTGGTCATGCACGACGGCACTACGGGACGTACCTGTGACAAGGATCTTCCTGTGGAAGGCTCTACTTGGGCACAGCTTTCCGAGCTTTACGTCAATAAGGGCTTTGAAAATCACGAGAGATTCAGCGATTGCCGTATTCCCAGGCTTGAAGAATACCTAAGTCTCTTCGGAAGCTTAGATCTCCACCTCTTTATCGAGATCAAAAGCAACAAAACCGAGATCGTGGAAAAGATCAGCGCGCTGATCGCTCAGTATGGTGTGTATGGCCAATGTTCTGTAATCACCTTCAATACAGGCATCATGGAAGCCATGCGCAGGCTCTATCCCGAAATGTCGGTGGGAGCCCTTTGCTCGGGCTATATGTCCGAAACCAATCCTGATCATGATATGAAGGCGGTGATGGAGTTCATCGGAAGTTACAATGCTACCTTGAATCCTTCCTATGCCGGCTACGGCGAAAAGGCTGTCCGCGCCGCTCTCATTCGTGGTATTGGTGTGTTCCCTTGGACCTTCCGCGGTGATGCCGGGGTTTATGAGGATCATTTTGTTTGGGGCTATACAGCACTCACAGGCGACAACGCAGATGTGTTGAAGCGCTATGTAAAGAAGGTGGAGTATATCCACACGCAAAAGATCAAGGGCGGTGCCGAGAGAGAACTACAACTGAACGTATTCCATTACAGCAACCCCGATCAGCTCATAGACGCAGATATCACTCTGCTGTCAGGCGAAGATGTTTTGTCCGTGGATGGTTCTAAGATCATCGCGGGCAAGTATTCAGGCAAGGCTGTTCTGATGCTCAGTCATACTTACCGTTTGGGTGACGAAAAGGTGACGGTGTATACCCAGCCGATGACCTTTACCGTTGAAGGCCTGGATCCTCCCGATCCTTCGGATACCCAACCCACTGAGACACCTGTGGCTACCGAGCCTGCTACCTCCCCTGAGACTGATACTACACCCGACGTTTCTACTTCTCAGGTTGGTAACGAGGACACCTCCGAGCTTACCTCGGATCCTGAGCCTGCTGTAGAAAACGGTTGCGCATCCATGGTGAGCGGCGCAAGCATTGTTATGCTTGTGACGGTGCTTTTGGGAAGTGCATGGCGTGTTTCCAAGAAGGAAAATCAACAACAAATTTAATTTTAAACAATAAATTAAGTGCCCTTGCGATATTTCGCAAGGGCACTTGCTTTTGCCTATACTATACAATCAAATAGGGAACGCCTGTAAGGGATGCCTCATCATCTGCTTCGGCCGGCAAGGAGAGTCCGTTAGCGGCACCCAAGGCTGCCAGCGGGGCATGATAGCGCTTGGCTACAGACCATAGTGAATCCTCGGCGGAAGGGAAGCAGACCACATATTCGCCGCGCTTTCGGACAATGTCCTCCCCGAAGGTAACATGGCGAAGGGCCTTGAAAGAAAGCGTATCTGTCAGTCGAAGCGAAACCGAAAGCTCGGCATCAATGCCGATACGCTCTCCATCCATGCGGGCTCTGCAGGTGAGGGCTTTAACACAGCCGTCAAAGGCAGGCGCAAATCCCTCGGGGAAGTTTTCATTGTAGCTTTCCTTTTCGTATCGGAACGGGAGTTCTAATTCGGAGGCGGTATATTCGCCATCCTTGTAGAGGATCAGGGTTACGCGGCAAACCCCTGTCAGCAGATAGCGATTTTTTTCCGCGTCGGCGGTGAGCATCTCGGGGAAAGCACGGCCGGAAACATCCACTACTCGTGCGGCGGGTGAGATGCCCGTATCGGCTAATGCGAGGGAATCGCTTAAAGTGAAATTGCCGTTGATACATCCCAATGCCACCTCAGGACGATATTCGGCGTACTCGCATTTCGTATCCTTTCGAGTGGAAAATTGATCTTTCTCATAGAGGGTAGATACATTCTTTTGGGCCACCACCTCCAGCTGCATATCCAGCTCGCTGTGTAGCTGTCCATCCTCCATTTCGACACTCATGTCTCTGCATGAGCCAACGGCACGGCAGTTGCAATCAGGAGTGACACCGGGCAGGGAAAGTGCTTGAGAGAAGGGAATTTTTCGAGTTGTCACAGTGGCGGGAGTGTTATCTCCTTCGGCAGGAGATAGTGTCAGCTTCAAAAGTACGTCACCCCGACAGGTAACCATGTCTCTTCCCGCCGATATCTCGCTGACCATCACTTGCCCCTCGGCACAGACAACACGCATTTCCTGTTCTCCCGCAGAAGTCAGGATCATATCATCCTGCAAGGTCATAAGCTCTCCCAAAGTGTGATAAACAGTTCCGCTTTTGATGGCCGCAGTCAATGTTTCGACCGAGGGTGGAAGCAGATCCTCCCCTCTGTGAGCACCGATGCTTGCTTGCCCATAGGATTTGACGGCGGCGGACAAACGGCACTTGATGTTGAGACGGCGGGGAGCGGTGACTCGTCCTGTAACAGGATCTGCGCTCAGATCACAGAGGCAGGTAGGTTCTTGTCCTGTTAAAACATCCAAGTGAGAGGCATAGGAAGAATCTCGGTCAGCAATGTCTGTCATGGGGAGGGTCATGCGGTATTCCGAGGACAAGGGGGCACAATATAGCTGATTATCATTGCCCATATACAACACAAAGTAGTCGATGCGTCCTTCCATTTCCAGGGCATCACCCGAGGAGAAGGTTTCGGGTGGGGCGGGGTGGGCGGTAATACGCAACAAACGCTTGATTTCGGGTTGATAATCGGGCAGAGAAAAGTCACCGACCAGATCCTGGGTAAGGGTGCGGTGACATAGGGGTAGACAGATTTCCCCTGTAGGATTCAAGTTGTGGGAATCTCTTGTGGGATCCGGGGCGTTCAGATAATAGGCATCGTTCATGGAGGCTCTCCTTTTCACAGCAGGATATGATTGATATACTGTATGCGAAGGGAATCCCATATATGCCGAGGAGGAATATTTTGGGTCGGATATACAAATAAAAACGCCACGTAGCGTGGCGTTTTTATCACTCCAATTTCAGGCTGTCGCTATTTAAAAATGCGTGTGCCGACAAAGAAGAATCCGTGGGGATCAGCCTCGATGCGCCACATTCCCGACAGGAGACAAGGATTCCGTCTTTTGTAATCTCAGCCTCGTATCGACCGGGGATATCCTCGGTACGGTCACCGTCGGATATTGGCTCGGCGGCAGAACCCTCGGGATGACAGCGGCAATAGATTTTTCCTTCCTCGTCCATATCGTTGATGACAAACATCACAATATCCCGAATTTGGGGATCGCTGAGGGTTTCTTCCTGTCCGTGGAGCGCGGAAAAGTCCGAAATGCCGTGCTCTTCTAAAAGATCTATCAGCATCAGTTCCGTGCGTGCCAACTCAGCCTTGACCAGGTTCATTTCGCCCGTAAAGCAGATGTTGATATCCGAGTAAGGGCAGGGAAGCACGAACAACTCATCAGAGAAAAAGACCCCTGTGCTGACGGTGAAATTGTGGGGAGTGGCACAGATCATGCAGGGCACGCGGAGGCGAACGGTATTGTCACGGTTATAAAAAATTTCCAGATGGCTTTGTCCGCAGGTGCATTTCAGCTTGACAAGATCGGCGGAGAGCTTGAATAAGCCCACGGCGCTGAGCACACCGCCGCCGCAGTGAGGGCAACGGTAGGCTACGGTGGTGCGTTTTTCATTCAGTATCATACGTGTTCCTTCCTTAACGATGACCATGAGTCCTTCCCATTATATGAGGGGAAGAGAGGTTATGTGCCATGAAGCTAAACTTTGAGCCGCCTTTGGGAATTCCAAAGGCGGCTCTGCGTGTGAGCCATGGGCTCGGTTAAAGATCAAGCGTGATCGTGACCCTCGTGCTCATCCACGGTGGTAGAGGGAGCCTTGGTATCAACTTCAACCTTGAACTCGGTAACCTTTTCCTTGAACTTCTCGTCAAGCTCCTCAGAAGCTTTGCTCTGACGTGCGTTGACGATCCAGGTTTCCTCGTTTTCCTCAACGAAGAGGGCTACATAGTAGTCGCTACCGCTCTTGAACATATCGAAATCATTGGCCTTACGACCCTCGGCATACAGCCACTTGCCCAGATCAGCGCTGGTAGAGGTGATGCTCTTCTCAGTGATATTTTCCTTCAAAGCGGTACCGCCCTCGGTGATGGCGCCGTACTTGACAGCCAGCTCGTTGAACTTCTCGGGAGTTGCGGAGCCCTTGAGAGCTTCGATGAACTCCTTAGCCTTCTGCTCGGCGGTCTTCTTGTCGGTGCTTGCGGTGCCGGCGGTGGTTTCAGCCTCAGTAGCTGCCTTGCTGCCGGAGGTTACAGCCTCAGTAGCGGCATCGGTGCCGGCTTCAGTACCGGCTTCAGTACCGGCTTCAGTACCTGCCTCGGTACCTGCCTCGGTGGCAGCCTCGGTGGAGGTGGGAGCGCCCTTGTCAGCAGACAGCTTGATATAGTAAGCATCCTTGGTCTTTTCGGTATCCAGGAACATGAGCTTGTCAGCTACGCACCAAGTATAAGTGGTGGTCTTGGTTTCCTTGCCGTCCTTATCGGTGGTGGTCTTAGTGCTTTCGAGCACCGTCACATCGCCGGTCTTGCGGCCCTCGCCGAACAGCCACTTCTGCAGGTCGGTAGCAGCCTCTAAAACTTCCTTGTCAGAAAGATCCATGTAGTTGGCGGATGCGTCCTGAGAAATCTTACCGGTTTCGGTGGTTACAGCGGTCTTAATGGACTTAACGATCTCGTAGCCGGCCTTCTTGTACTTGTCGGTGTCGGTAGAAAGGAAGTGCTTTTTATAAGTCTTCTTCTCTTCTTCCTTGTCCTCGGTATCCTCGGTCTTGTCATCAGCAGAAGTGTCTTCGTCAGCCTGAGCATCGGTAGCACTTTCGTTGTCCTCGGTCTTGTCGTCCTCAGTCTTGTCGCCCTCGGTCTTATCGTCCTCGGTCTTGTCGTTTTCAACGACGGGGGTCAGACCCAACTCGGCCAGCAGGGTCTCCAAAACGTACGCCTTGGTGATTTCCTTACCGTTGGGATCGGTGACATCGTCCTTCTTTTCGACTTGTTCCTTGTAGAGAGATTCGAACTTCTCCTCTACCATATATTCGGCCAGAAGCTCCTTGATCTCGTCAACGGTGTCGCAATCCTTGGCTTTGTCCTTGAGTTTTTCATCTACCAGAACGTAGGAGTGGTAGAAATTCTTAAAGAACAGATCCTTGTTAGCCTGCTTGTAAGCTTCCAGCTCTTCGGCGGTATAGCCGTCAGAGAATTCCTCAAGCTTAAGTTCGGAGAACTTGGAACCCAAAGTGGACTTATAGATAGCAGAGCGAACCTCTTTCAAGGAGATACCGGGGCCAATGTAGGTTCTGATATAGGTTTTAACGTTCATGTTGACGCTCTTGGCGGCAGACTCCAGCTCCTTCATGAAGGTGTCAACTTCGGCCTGCACGTCGGCCTCCAGCTTATCCTTCTGATTGTCGCTGACAGCCCACTCGCAGAATACCACGGCCTTCTGTGCAACATCATAGGCATCATTCTTGAAGGCATCAGTGCCTACATAGGAGCGGAGCATATCGTAGGCGTAAGCGTATGCATCATTATAGGCTTTCGTTACGCCGTAGATGTCCTGCATCAGACCGTACTTATAGTACCAGTACTGGTTGACAAAGGTGGAGAGGCCCAGCTGGTACTCGTATACGGCCAGCTCGTTGCCGTTGATGTTATAATCGCCGCTCTGGCTGGAAACGGCGGTGTCCAGTTTTCCGATGACACCGGTGGTATCCAGCAACTGGAACACCAGAACGGTGCAAACGAGAACGGCAATGACAATGAGGCATACCGTTACGTACGGAAAAGGACGTTTGGTTTTTGCATTCTGATTCATGAGACAAAAAATCCTTTCTTTTCTCCCCCGAAAAGATTGCGTAAGGACAATCTTCGGGCTTTTTTTGTAGACCTACGTCCTTCGGGAAGAGAGGGGCATAGCTACAGACAATATCATATTATAAACTCTTTTCGTGATAAAATCATGAATCTTTCGTGAATCCCAATGAAACTTTTTAACAATTTATTGGATTTTTTGAAAAATTCTAGTTTAAACGTCCATGATGATGGGTAAAATCATGGGTTTGCGTTTGGTACGGCTGTAGAGGAAGCGTGTGATGTTGTCCTTGACACGGGTTTTCATTTCGTGCCAATCGTTGCCTTGAGCGCCTCTGCGCTTGTTGGCGGTGAGGTACTTTTGGATATCCTCGGTGGCGATGCGGCGCACCTCCTCCATCAGCTCTTCTGACTCGCGGACATACACAAAGCCGCGGGATACGATATCAGGCCCGGAAATCAGCAGGCCCGAATGCTCATCAACTGTGGCGACGACCACGATGAGACCGTCCTGAGATAGGTGCTTTCTGTCACGGAGTACGATGTTGCCCACATCACCCACACCGTAGCCGTCGATGAGCACTACACCCGCAGGAACAACGCCGCCGAAGCGCGCGCCCTTTTGATCAATTTCCAATACCTTGCCGATGTCCGAAATGAAAATGTTGCCCGAAGGGATACCCATGCTCTCGGCCAAAGCCTTGTTGGCAGTCATGTGCTTGTATTCACCGTGGATGGGCATAAAATAGCGGGGCTTTAAAAGTCCTTGTACCAGCTTGATTTCTTCCTGACAGGCGTGACCTGACACGTGAACATCGGCGGCAGCGTCATTGATAACGCCTACGCCCATCTTGACCAACTCGTTGATGATGCGTCCCACCAGTTTTTCGTTTCCGGGAATAGCGGACGCGGACAGCACCACCAGGTCACCGAGACCCAGCGATACCTGGGAATGCTCTCCGAAAGCCATGCGGTAGAGGGCAGACATAGGTTCGCCCTGAGAGCCCGTGGTGATGAGCGTTAATTCCTCGGGACGGTAGCGCTTGATATCGCCTATGTCGATGAGCACACCCGCGGGTACGTTCATGTATCCCAATTCTACGGCAGCGGAGACGATGTTGATCATACTACGGCCGGTGACGGCAACCTTTCGACCGTGTCGCGCGCTGACATCAATGATCTGTTGCACACGATGCACGTTGGAAGAAAACGTGGAGATGACAATGCGCTTGTCGGGATTCATGGTAAAGATGAGCTCCAAGGATTTGCCCACTACCTTTTCGGAGGGGGTGTGCCCCGGGCGCTCGGCGTTGGTGGATTCGCACATCATAAGAAGGACGCCTTCGCGACCAAGCTCGCCCAAACGGGTAATGTCCATCATTTCACCCTCAATGGGTGTCAGATCCAGTTTGAAGTCTCCCGTATGAACCACCATACCCAGGGGTGTACGGATGGCCAGGGCGCAGGCATCGGCGATGGAGTGGTTTACATGGATAAATTCCACCGAGAAGGAGGAGCCCAGACGGATCATGTCGCCTGCCTTAACACAGCGAAGATCGGTTTTCCAAGGAAGGGTGTGCTCACGGAGCTTATTTTCCAAAATACCCAAGGTCAGACGTGTGCCGTATACGGGCACGTCGATCTTTTGGAGGATATACGGGATAGCGCCGATGTGGTCCTCGTGGCCGTGGGTCAGCACCATACCCCGGAGCTTATGGCGGTTGTTTTCAAGGTAGGTGACATCTGGGATTACCAAGTCTATGCCGGGCATTTCATCTTCGTCGGGGAAGCCGATGCCGCAGTCAACGATGAAGATGTCCTCACCGTATTCAATGACGGTCATGTTTTTGCCGACTTCGTTGAGACCGCCCAGGGGGATCACACGGAGCTTGGCATCGGGGATGCGCTTCAGCTCGGAATATCCTCCGATCCCGTGCTTGACGGGCTTGGGAGCTTGAGTCTCGACCCCTGCAGGGCGGACGATGGAATCTTCGGTTTTGACAACCTTTCCGGGGGCGGAAGGACGTCTGGATTTTCCGGACGAAGTAGGCTTTGGGGGAACTTTGGCTTGGGATATCGGCTCGGCAGTAGGCTGGAGCTTATCAGCACCGCGCTTGGGAGTTGCGGGCTTTTTGCGAACTTTGCGGGCGGATTCTGCGGCTGGTTCAAGGGAAGGAACCGCTTCGGGAGCTTTACGCTTGTTATTGCTTCCTCGCTTGACAGTTTCATGGGGAGACAGAATCTCGGGGCCTGCCAAAATATCGCGGGAACCGATGAAAAATTCAGAGGGACGTGTCATATCCTTTTTGGGGGGATTGCTCCGGCCGGCGGGCTTGCGGTTCCCCGGGGCTCTGCCGCTTTTCTTGGACGGGGATCTTTTTTCTTGATGGTTATGATTTTTTTCGCTCATTGATTCGTTTGGTTTCCTTTCTGCGCTGTTTGGCGCAAATCCACAAAGAGGTGGATTAAATGTGTTGGAGTGTGGGGAACACCCCCTGCGTACAACCCATCGCTGTGCATACAGGACACAGCAAACAAGACCCAGCCCCGATCGCGCGGATGAGGATGGATCGAATGTTATGTTAAGCGGGAGCCTTACAAGGGTAAAACGTATGGCAATATACCCTGTGCATACTCCGAAAGCGTGGCATGGGGAAGGGGGAGAGAAGGGGAGAAGGCCTTCTCGCTCGAACACAACCGTCCCGTTCGAGTTCTGCCCCGAAATCCCTATGCTTCACGCAAAATGCCCGCATCATTGGGTGCTGTGCAGGCGTTCCGAACACAAACATATGCTCATTATACACTAAAAAAATATTTCTGTCAACCTTTTGATGCAGGGGAGTGAAAGATTATGGCGTTTGGACAAGACGGAAGAGCTCAAAGAAGGGGCTTTTGCCATTTTGTACAAAGAGATGCTGCGAAAAACTCACAAGAGAAACCAAAGCATTCCGATACAGCCGCTTCCCATAATCATCCCTGACAAAAACCAAATGAAGCAACGGAGCTTAGTGGACATGCGGCGTTTGGATCCCACTTTCTCTTGATCCTCAAATCCCACCATGCTTCGGCGAATGATGCGATCCGCCTCGGACAGCATATCGCCGTCGTTTACAGCCATTTCCGAGTCTCTCCGCATGACAAAATACGCCTCTTCAAAAACGCGGCTGTCGTGGGTACGGATGACGATCATTCTTTTTTGCGCGCCTCGAATCATATGTTCTCCTTGATTTGAAAATTTGAATTGTTTTGAAGCTATTACATTGAATTTCGCCCGCCAAGGAGCACCGTAAACACAGATGCGGATATTTTTTGAAAATGATTTAAAAAGGATTGCTGTTACCATAGGGCTTCTAACGAATAAACTATTTGGCACGGGCTACACAATAGCGCTATGATGTTTCTCCTTCTATGATGAACTCCTCTAAAATTTGGATTTTTTGAGGACTACACCTAAATTTTGGATGAATTCTCCGTATAATACTGATAATGGCGGATAGCAGTGTATCATGTACCGTCAGGCTTTTTTTCCATGAAAATAAAGTGTGCCTAAATTTAAGGAAACATATTGACATTTTTGCTATTTCATGGTATGATATTATATGTATGACTATCCCTTGCGGTGCGTTGCGACGTGAAGCATCGGAAAATATGGTTTACAGGAGGTATTTTATGAGCAAAAACAGAAATGGCATAAGAAGAATTTGGCCTGTTATGCTCACAGCCATTGTGCTGACTCTCGTGATGGCTTGTTTGCTATTGCCCATCAGTGCTTTTGAACTGACGGACGATATGCTGCAGGACATTCAGGGATTCCTGGAAGATCAGGACTCTCTGCACTGGGATCGCAAAACCCTCTCTGCGTTTGCGGAAGAGTATTTGCAAGATTTGAGTGAAAAAGATCCCGTCAATTTCCCCAAGGAGAAGCTGGATGAGCTGGCTACTTACATTGAGGATGAAAACGGTGATCCCGATTATACTCAGTTGGTGGATATGATGGAGTTAGGCCATGATTCCCGCACCATCAACGCTATGCTGGATACGCTACAGAAAATCGAGACGCTTGATCAGCTGATTGATTTTGCAAGAACGCATAAGGATTATGCCAACGGCGCTCCAGCACCCGTATATCAGGTGGAGTGGAAGCTCGGTGATGTAACCATCAGCGATACATACCGTGACATGGACGTGTACAATTATCCCACTGCCAAGGATTTGGGACTTGCTTCCGGTGAATATGTCGTTTGGGATACCGCGCCCTTCTTCAAGGCTCCTGCAAATCCTGACGAAGTAACTGTCATCACCGGTGATGTCAAGGATCTCGCTTCCGAGCTGGCTGCTATTGCCAACGGCATTACCCAGGCCGATAAGGTGTTCGATGCTGTGGTAGACGAAGAGAACCACCAGGTGATTCTGGCTCTCGACGTGAACCCCTCGAACTATAAGCAGATATTTATTGATCTTTTGGATCCTGCTAACAGAGGCGGCTTGAAGCATGACCTCAAGGGTGTGCTGTATGACATTGCCAGCGTTGGTATCAATGCCGGTGTCAACACCATGAGCGTGAACGGCCACGATATTCTAACGGTTGAGAGCTATGCTATCAGTGATCTCGTCCACGTTTTGGGTGAAATTGCCGACGGTCATGTGGGCGGTCTCGTCTCTATCGACGGTATCAAGGCCTTTATTAAAGATGAAGACTATGGCATGGATCGCTTCATCGATACGATTGAGTACACCGTTGACGGTGAGTTGTATGAATCGTTTGGTGATTACGCTGTTAAGCTACAGACCAATGGCCTTGAGGATTCTGATTGGACCGTGTCTCTCGCTTTCCATGGCGACACCTCTGACATTAAGCAGGCTGCTGCATGGCTGGCTGATGTCGTGACTGTTGAGAATGATCGCAACGTTACGGTGGACTTTACCAACGACCAGCTGCAGTTCCTTTTGGAGAAAGTCTACAACTCTGTTAGAACTCCTGCGGAGATCAAGTCTCTCATGACTCGCTTTGGCGATGTCGAAAACGGCTATTTCTTCGTTCTTAATCCCAACATCAAGGTTAAGGAGCTGAAGGCTCTTTGCGTGGACGACAGATTCCAGGTAAATCAGATTCCTGAGACTGCTTATCTGATCGCTGCGCTGGTAAACCGCATTCCCGATAAGTGGGATGACTACACCCTGGCCGACTTCTATGATGGGCATCATCTGTTCGCTTTCGATGGTACCAGAGATAAGGCCTACTTTGAGGTCTTGGCTCAGAACCTGTTCGGTGACTTCTCTATCTCCGTTGCAGGAAAGGATATCACGGGCGAAGAGATTATTGCCAATATTTTCAAGCAGATCTACGTTGAAGAAGTCTCGGTGACTTTGGATATCTATGTAGGCGACTACTCCCTGTACTATGTGCAGAACGGTGACACACTGGAAGCCGTGTTCATGAGAAAAGACATGGATGTGTCTGTTCTCTTTGACAAGGTTCCCACCAAGGAAGGCTACGATTTGGTCTACCTTTGGAACGGTGAGGTCATTACACTGACCCCCGATGCCGATGTACCCGCTGTTAACCCTTTGACTTATGAGTACCGCGTTAGATATCACGACCTGACTTTGGAAGTTATCCTTACGGATGCCGGCGCAACCACGAACTATCAAAAGCTTTTGGCTGTGCCCTTTGCTCAGACCATTACCGTCCAAAAGACGCTGACTCTGCCTTTCGGTTTCGTTGTTGACGAGGCGTTCATCCTCGAGACTATTGCCGAGTTGATCCCCGAGGGCTACCGTGTGACCGCTCTTCCTGCTGACTTCACCATGCCCGATGAGGCTCTGACTCTGCAGGTCGAGGCTCAGCGTATTTACTACACAATTCAGTGGATGGTAGACGGTGAGCTCTACGCAGAGACGACCGTACCTTACGGCGAAGTTCCTGCGGTGATTGATCCCATCAAGGCCGATGACCTTAACTACACCTACGAGTTCAAGGGTTGGAATCCTGATGTGACTGCAGCTTATGCCGATGCAGTCTACAATGCCGTATTTGAGAAGAGCTCTCATTATAATGAAGATATTGATGACAAGGTGACCATTGATAAGGATGACGAAAACATCAATATTGAGGTTAAGGATCCCGATGGCGGCGAAATTCCCGAAATCGAAATTCCTTTGGCTCCTATCATCAAGGAGTGGCTACTGGATCCCACCAAGGGACTTTACTACACCCACGAATTTGGCGATGACAACAGCCTGGAGCTGATTCTGACGAAGGAAGAGGTTGGCTTTATCATCGTTCAACTGGATGAGATCTTGGCTGAAGCCGGTAAGAGTTACGATGATGTAACCCTTCGCGTTTCCTTTAATGAGATCGTGGTGGATGGCAAGAAAGTGGTCACCTATGAAATTCTGTTCTGCGTTGACGGTGCCCCCGTTTCTATCATTGGCAACGGCGGCAGCTTCGTAACGCTGATCACCGAGGCACCCTCTACCTCCGAGCACGAATACCTGATCTACGTTCAGGGTCAAGAAGTAACATTCAATTCTGTTGAAAACAACGGTCAGGCTACGTTGGAGTTTGTTCTTCCCGCCTTTACAGAGATCCGTTTGGCAGAAGAGATTAAGACCTATCCCATCACAGGTGATACCACCTATGAAGAGGGTACTGTCACCATTAAGCCTTCGGATGCCGCCGCAGGTGATACCGTCACCGTCACCGTAACTCCCGAGTGGGGCTTCGTGGTAGACCTGGTGATCGTCAAGGATAAGGACGGCAATATTGTTTCTGTAAGCCCTGTTTCGGGTGACCCCAACAAGTTTACCTTCGAGCAGCCTTCCGGCGGTGCTACCGTAGAGGTGACCTTCAAGAAGGCACAGTACACCGTAACCTTCGTATACATTGATGTCGATGGTACCGAGACGAGCGTGACGCTGTCTGTAGAGCATGGTAGCGTTGTGGAGACCCCTGACATTCCTACCCAGTGGAAAAACGTGGAATTCACCGGTACCTTCCTGTTCTGGGACTGCGGTGAGGGTATGGACTATAGTGATGTCACCGGCATCACCGAAAAGATGACCGTAACCGCCCGCTATAAGCAGACAAAGAATAACTACACCGTAACCTTTGTGGATTGGGATGGCAAGATCGTCGCTGAGTATACCAAGCCCTACGGTACCATTCTCCCCCTGCCCGCAGGTCCCTACCGTGAGCAGAATGCAGCTTATACCTATACCTTCGCGGGCTGGGCTAATGCCGACGGCGTGCTGCAGGTTAACACCGTGCGCGTTGCCGGAGATGCTACTTATACTGCAACCTATACCGAGGCCCCCCGTTACCCTGACATTCCCGACGATCCCGATGATCCCTATGATAACCCCGACGAGATCATCGTAGATCAGAAACCCGGTGAGGATAAGGTCACCATTGATGCTACTGATAAGAATGAAGACAATGTTGTTGAAATCCCCATGGGTCCCGTTCTTGAGGAAGCAGAAAAGAATGACGCGCTGAATGTTGATATTACCGTCAACTTTGAAGATGGCAACTACGTTAACGTAGAAATCTCTGCAGAAGAAATGCAGAAGATCATGGAACAACTGGATGCCATTCTGGACGGAACCGACAAGACCTACGAGGATGTGGAGTTTGTCGTGACCCGCACGGAAACCACCGACGCGGCCGATAATGACGTATACATCTATGATGTCACCTTCCGTGTAGACGGTGAGGATGTAGATCTGGCTGGTACTCCCGGCGAGAACCAAATCACCGTTACTGTTCCCGAGCTTGAGGAAGGCCATGAGTATGTTGTGGAAGTCTTCAATCCCGAAACCGGCAAATTCGAAGAACTCCCCGAGGATATGTTTGAGGTGACCACCGATGAAAACGGTAATACCGTTGTGGAGATCACCACTCCCTGGTACACCGAGATCAAGATCACTGAAAAGATCCTGACCTTTACGGTTACCTTCGAATACTATGATGGATACGGCAACCCCTGTAAGACCGAAAAGATTTATGAGTACGGTCAGGTTATCCTGGTTCCCAATGCGGTAGCTTTCTTCAAGACCGCATCTCACAGCTACACCTTCAAGGGTTGGGATAAGGTCGTAGAGCCCGTAGTTAAGGCTGATGCTTACTATACCGCAAACTATGATGTTGAAACCCTGTATCCTCCTCTGCCCGATGATCCTACGGATCCCGATGACGATCCCGATGATATCATCGTCAACCAGAATCCCGGCGATAACAACGTTACCGTTGAAGCCACCGATAAGAATGAGGATGGAATCGTTGAGATTCCCATGGGTCCCATTCTGGATGAGGCAGTCGAGAATGAGAATCTGGAGGTTGACATCACCGTTAACTTCGAAGATGACAACTACGTTAACGTAGAAATCTCCGCGGAAGAAATGCAGAAGATCCTGGAGCAGTTGGATGAGATCTTGGACGGCACCGACAAGACCTACGAGGATGTGGAGTTTGTCGTGACCCGCGAAGAGACGACCGACGAGAACGGCAACGACGTATACGTTTATGACGTTACCTTCCGTGTAGACGGCGATGATGTTGATCTAGAAGGTACTCCCGGCGAGAACCAGATCACTGTGACTGTTCCCGAAGTCGAAGAGGGCCATGAGTATATCGTGGAAGTTTGGGATCCCACCGCCAACAACGGCGAAGGTGGTTTCGTAGAGCTTCCTGAGGATATGTACGAGATGACCACCGACGAGAACGGCAATACCGTTGTGGAGATCACCACTCCCTGGTATACCGAGATCAAGGTCACCGAGAAGCTGAAGACCTTCACCATTACGTTCGAGAACTGGGACGGCACGGTGCTGGATCAGTTTGTCTACGAGTATGGTTCTACCATTGTTTACGATAAGATTCCTACTCGTTACACGACCATTTACTATACCTACACCTTCGCAGGTTGGTCTCCCGCTTTCGTTACTGTAACCGAGGATGCTACCTATCGTGCTACATATACCCCGAAGGCTAACTACGATGACGAAAACGTCACCGTGGATAAGAATGACAACTCCCTGAACATCACCGTTAATAATGGCTCTAACGAGTCTAAGATCCCCTTCGGCCCCGTGCTGAGTGAGATTAGAAACGGCCTCGATGTACCCCTTAACTACACCCATGACTTTGAGGATGGTTATTATCTCGATGTGGTCTTCTCCGAAACTAAGGAGGATCATGAGAGATTGCTGACTGCCATTGAAGCCGCGCTGGCGGAACTTGGCCTGCCCCTGGATTCCGATGTTTCTCTGTATACCGCTCGTGCCGTTATGACACCCGAGCAGGTTGAGGAGCTGTTCGGTGATCGCTTTGAGGGCTATGTCGTCAACGCCGTGTACAAGTATGACATTTCCTTCATGGTTGGCGAAGTTACTCTGTCCATTGAAAATCTGGAAAACAATGTTCACGCTGTCAACGTAGACTATACTCCCGGCTCTGACAGCGAGTTCGATGTGGTTACCGATAATGAGAATGAGGATCTTGATTCTGAGTTCACTGAGGGCGGTAACAAGGGCGGCGAAGTGGAATTCTCCACTACCCACTATTCCAGCTTCTATGTAGCAGACCTCTCCAAGCTCTACTACGTCAGTATCGAGGACAACGAGTTTGCGGATATCACTGTAAATCCCTCTGAGGCTGTCACGGATAGTTTCATTACGGTGACTGTTACCCCTGCCGAGGGCTATGAAATCGTTCGTGTTTGGATCGTCAACGGCGAGAATGTGGAGACCGACATCACGGGTAAGAACGGCTTTACCATTACCGAAGACGTGACCGTGAAGGTGGAAATGAAGCGCATCGAGCTGACTGTCACCTTCGTGAATTACGATGGTACTTCTCTGAAGACGCAGACCGTCTTCTACGGTGAGAATGCAACTCCTCCTGTAGATATTCCTCTCCGTCCTTCCACTGCTCAGTACACTTACACCTTTGCAGGTTGGGACAGCGAGAATTACCTGAATGTTAAAACCAATGTTACCATCACCGCTGTTTATACCGATACAGTCAACAAGTACACCGTAACCTGGATTGTGGATGGCAACACCACCACCGAGGAATACGAGTACGGTCAGACCCCCGCATTCAAGGGCTCTACCGACAAGGCCGCAGACGCTCAGTACACCTACACCTTCAAGGGTTGGGATAAGGAGATCGTGGCCGTAACCGGTCCCGCAACCTACACCGCCGAGTATGATCATGTGACCAACAAGTACACCGTAACCTGGATTGTGGATGGCAACACCACCACCGAGGAATACGAGTACGGTCAGACCCCCGCATTCAAGGGCTCTACCGACAAGGCCGCAGACGCTCAGTACACCTACACCTTC
>SVTB01000023.1 GCA_015064015.1 Oscillospiraceae bacterium
CGGCACTTGCCGAGGGCTATACCTATGTCCGCTCTACCTACGAAGGTCTTTTTGCCGAGTTTTTGATCTATGTGGACAACACGCACCCTCATATTGATCCCGATTGGAAGCCCCACCCCGAAAAGAAGATCATCTCCTTTGTGCCTCTCATCAAGGAATACACAGTAAGCCTTGCGGCTCGTGAACTGAAGCAACTCCGCGGCATAGCCACTTACGAAGATCTTACATGGTTTGAGCTTGCAGGCGTTGTGGACGAAGTAACCTTTGAAAACCATAGTCCTGAGCTGTTTCGGATGCGTGCCGACGGTCACGTGGAGCCCACGGGTAAGCTTGGGCAGGGAAGGGTTACCCTTATTTGCGGAGATCATTCCTTCGATGTGACCGTGACAGTGGTCGAATGATAAAAAAAATATGCTCGTCGCATATTGTTTACAAAAAACATCTTATATTAAGGCGAAGTTTGTAGTAAAATAAAGAGAATAAATATTTGTGAGGTGGCAGTATGAATCAAAAACCCGTGTATCATAGAATCTTGCTGAAATTGTCGGGCGAAGCCCTCTCTCCCAAGTGCCGTGAAGACGGTATCCTGGACTTTGCTTTTATGGATCGCATCGCCGAGGTGCTGAAAAAGTGCCGTGACGCAGGTGTTGAGATTGGCGTGGTCGTGGGTGCCGGTAACATCTGGCGTGGCGTGACGGGCTCTGTAAAGATGGAACGTGCCCGCGCGGATCACATGGGTATGTTAGGTACTTGCATCAATGCCCTGGCGTTGCAGGATGTATTCATGCGTCACGGTATGGACACGGTGGTGATGTCTGCTGTAGAAATGGACACCTTTGCCGATCACTATAGTGCGAGAAATGCCAACCGGGCATTGGCGGCGGGGAAAATCACGATTTTTTCCTGTGGCACGGGTGCGCCCTATTTTTCCACCGACACAGGCGCGGCACTCCGTGCGGCTGAAATTCATGCCGACGCCATGCTTTTGGCAAAGAACATAGATTACGTGTACGATGCTGACCCCAAGAAGGATCCCAATGCCAAGCCCTTGCATGATCTGACCTATGCTGAAATCATCGAAAAGAATCTTCGCGCTTTTGATATGTCTGCCGTTATTTTCTGTCAGGATAACAACATTGAAGCGTACGGCTTCGGCCTTGCAGATCCCGAGAATATTTACCGTGCTGTCATGGGTGAGCCCGTAGGCACGCGAATGCATAATTGAGCGAGCTTATCCCCAAAATCGGAAAAACACTCTACAGGGGGATGGTTTGCTCCTCTCGATAAATAAAAAAACAATTTCTAACACATAGAAAGGAAATACCACCATGAAGTACAATACCAAAGCTCTTGAAGGCAGAATGGACAAGGCCATCTTCGCCTACGAAAACAATTTGGCTGATGTTCGTGCCAGCCAGGCAAACCCTGCCGTTCTTAACCGCGTTACCTTTGACTACTATGGCTCTGCCACTCCCATCAAGGACATGGCTGCTATTTCGGTTTCTGATGCCCGTACCTTGGTGATCCAGCCCTACGACAAATCTACTTTGAAAGCCATGGAGAAGGCTATCCAGATGTCCGATGTGGGTATCAATCCTCAGAACGATGGCACCGTTCTTCGTCTTCTGTTCCCCCAACTCACCGAGGAGCGTCGTAAGGCCTTGGCCAAGCAGGTCAAGGGAATGGGCGAAGAGGCTAAGGTAGCTGTCCGTAACATCCGCCGTGATGCTATGGACGAGACTAAGAAAGCCAAGAAGGACAGCACCATGACCGAAGACGAGGTTAAGGATGCAGAAAAAGCTATCCAGGATGTCACGGATAAGTACATTAAAAAGGTGGACGTCCTCACCGCCGCCAAGGAAAAGGAACTGATGGCTATTTAAGCTAATTTGTAGGGCGGGATTGTCCCGCCCTTTGCTTATAATAAAAAAAGGAAATAGGTGATACCGATGGGCTGATATTTTTTTGTATATTTTACTGTGTTGCTTTTGATTGAAAATAAAATATGAAAGAGAGGACAATGTATGATTAAGATGCAGTGGATAACACAAGCGGTAAAAGACAAGTGCAAAAAAATATTGACTATTACGATTTCTGTAAGTTTGATTTTATTAACTTATCCCTATTTTCCAGTAATCGCCGAGGATAATAATTCGTCGTTGATAGCAGAAACTGAATATGATGAAATTGGGAGTGAGGAATCTTTAACCAATAATTATTTCGGTGGTGCTGATACTTACTGGTGTAATAAAGCTTCAGGATATTATTTGATGCTAGATAATGGAACTCCTGACTCTGATACATTGAATATTCCAAAACAACAATTAGCAAGAGAAAATTTAAATGCTGAATGGGCATTTATTTTCAATGATTCTACGCGTACGAGCTTTACTATCAGGCCAGCATCAAATTTGGAAAAATGTTTGAGCCCCGGCGAGGCACGCTCTAATTATCCGGCGGAGAGAGAAGTAAACTTAGTAGATTATCCGACAACAAGCGCCGTCCCTGATGAATATTTGT
Organism: Oscillospiraceae bacterium; assembly: GCA_015064015.1. Taxonomy (GTDB): domain Bacteria; phylum Bacillota; class Clostridia; order Oscillospirales; family CAG-272; genus CAMEON01. The sequence continues at coordinate 2,521 of SVTB01000023.1, forward strand.
GGCAAGCTATACCAATTGGACAGACCAATCAATATTATATACAAAATGTTGGTATGGAAGGTTATAAATTGTATAGTTATGCTGTCGGCGGCTTATGCATAACAAATGGGAATAATCATTTTGAAAATTATAAAATTTGGACTTACAGTACGGATGTGTCTCATTTAGAGGATTCTCTTGTTTCATTTGAAATAATGGCGTCATCTTACATGGATACAGATAATACCCAAACAATACAAATAGTGAATGTCTCACCGACAGATGCACCACTGACATCAATTGAGTATTTTGATTTTTATGTAGAAAATGACAGTATTGCAACAGTAGATGATAATGGGATAATTTCAACTCTTTTAGACGATCAAAATAATCAAATGGTTGGTAGTACAATGGTGTATGTTAAACATAGACCTACCGGAGTCATTCGATATTTTAGATTAACCATTGGTTGTGTTGTGCCAGCCGGTGAGTATTATATTGTCAATAAACAAACCGGTAAATTCTTAGATATAGTTGATGCTTCAACCTCCAATGGCGCCCAATTGGGTGTGAATAATTGGTCTAATAGTGAACATACGAAATGGAGTTTTATAACTTGTGCAGGAGGACATTACTATATTCGTTCCAGTTATAGCGGTAGGTTTATTGGATCTGATCGAACCGGGATAAACGGTTCCATTCGTCAATATGCAACGATTATGGATGATGTATATATTTCACTTAGAGCAACCAAATCTGGCGCATATAAATTATGTACATCCGCAGGCGCTTCCTACAATGGTGCAATAAGTAGTTATTCAAGTACGATAGATACGTTGATACAAACTTCATATACAGAAGATGATGATTATTGCGATGAGTGGTTGATCGTAGATGCTTCGGATGAAAAGGTATTTTCGACAGAGTTGGGAATTACTGAAGGATATAATCATTATATAGTTAATGCTTATTCAAATCGATATCTTTCGTTGGCAACAGAATCGGATACTAACTCGACAAATGTGAAAACGGTTTTAAGAAATAGTAGCGATGCCACCTTGTGGGAGTTCGTAACAACTAACGAAACAACCAATGAATGTCAAATTCATAGCTTTTATAGTTCTACAGGAAAAGTTTTAAATGTGAATGGTACGAATGTAGACTTATATAGTAATAATGGACAATCATCCCAAAAGTTTAGGATTTATCGAGTAAACATTTGGCCATATGAAGGTAAATATATTATCATGTATGGCGACAAATATTTAATTGAGAATACAACTAACTCTTACAATGTTTGTGTATCAGACGAATTAACTGAAGCCGGCTTTTGGTCAATACAATATGACAGCATCATGTATTCTGATTATTTTTGTTTTAATTATCCGATGAACGACAATGGTGATTACTATAATAGTAGTGGGAAAGCCACTGTCTATAAAGAAAATATGGAGGCATTAGGATATAGAACGGATATACATATTAATGAAACACCAACTAGCATGAATACATTATTTTCAATGGGGATATCGGATGCATTAGTATATAGGGGACATGGTGCAGGTGGATATCTTGAATTTCATAGTGCAGATGGTACGATTTGTGGTGGTTATGGTGTTGTAGATCGTACTACCACAGACAGTACGACTAACTATAACGCATATGTCGAGGATTTGTCATATAATGCACTTTCAAATGTTAGATTTATTCTGCTTTTGGGTTGTTCAACCGGTACTACTAATAGTTATGGCGATTGTTTTTTAAATGCTTTTTACGATAAAGGCGCACATTTTATTTTAGGAACATATGACACTGTATATGCGAATAATAGTGATGATTTTGTTTCCGCTTTTGTCTCATATTTGGATGATACAACATCTATTAAATCTGCTATAAACAGGGCCCTTGAGAGCATGAACGATGTCTATTTACCATCGTATGGAGAATATGGCAACTATCCGGTCATATATAAAGGTGATAGTGGTTGCTTTGTTCGGTATTAACTGTCACTTTTGTTATGGAGGTATAGAAATGAAAAAAATATGTATAATGGTTTTGATCGCAATTTCTATCTTTTCTTGTTGTGCGTGTAATGGGCTTGAAAAGAATGATAGCATTTCTACTGATGTCGCGACAGAAGATAATTTATTTTCGGAAATCAATACAATGATGACGGTGGAACCTGTTGCCCGTGTTATTTACTGCTCTTCTTTTGTTGAATTAGACGATTCGGATGTTATCGTAAAAAATGATCCTTCCGAAAATGGTCTGGGTACACATTCGAAAATGAAAGAGGTTGATGGACAGAAAGAAAATAAGGCTTTTACCATGAGCGATGGGCAGTTAATGCTTACCTACGAGTGTAGCCAAGAGTATGTTAAGCAGGACGTTCCCGAGATGATTCAAAAAAACCGTTGTGTAGATTTGTTTTATGATAATGATGGCAATCAATATCATTTTTATTTGGGAACGGATGTTTTAAATTATTATCACAATGTAGAAGCAAACAGAGAATTTTATGTGGATAGTGGGAAGGCAAAAACGAAGGATGAACTCTCTCAATTGGCGGATAAAGTGATTGAAACGTTTGCCGGTATCGACGTGATGAACTTTGAAAAAGGTACGGTTAATAAGCGAGATAATCAATATTATGTAACCTATCGTTACAAATTCTGTGGATACGATACAGACACATATATTTCTATGAGCTTTACACCCTCCGGAACATTGGCATTTTATCATTCTAATGAAGCTTCTATCTTTCAAACTTGGGAAGGCAAGATTACGGAAGCGGATATAAAAAAGGCTGCCGCCACGGTTTCCCGTTCCTCGATACAACCGAGTGGATCTACTGAGCAAAAGCTCGTCATGGGAGATGACGGTTATATGTATCTCATGATGGATTCTATGACGGCCGGATATACAGAAACAGATGAAAACGGCGGCTATGTCAGGGATGTGTTACCTACTGAGTCGGTTTGCTATGTTCGCGTCATTCCGGAATCATAATGTTACCTCCAAAAATAATGGCGTGAGGGAAATTCCCTCACGCCTCGTTAGAAAGGATAAGTATATGCCTCTTTTCAAGAAAACCAAACCTCAACCCGCCGAAGCTTCCGCGACGGCGGAAAAGCTCCGCCCCGGCGAGGATTTTAGACACATCGCCTTCATCATGGACGGCAACGGCCGGTGGGCTAAAAAGCGGGGTATGCCTCGTGAATACGGCCACAAAGTAGGTGCCGCAACTTTTAAAAAGATCGCTATTTACTGTAGTGACATCGGCTTTCAGGCGGTGACGGTCTACGCTTTTTCCACCGAAAACTGGAAGCGTCCCAAGCAAGAGGTAGACGCGCTCATGATGATACTCGATCAGTATCTTGACGAGCTGAAACGGGATCACGAGCAGTACCGCAGCCATTTCCGCTTCATTGGCGATCTGTCCTTCCTCACGCCCGCTTTGAAGGCTAAGATCGACGAGGTGGAGAAGCTGAATATGCACCATCCTCAAGTGCTGAACGTAGCCATCAATTACGGCGGGCGTGCCGAGCTGACCCACGCCGTCAATACCCTTATGGCCGATGGCAAGACATCGGTCACCGAGGCTGATATTTCCGGGGCGTTGTATACCGCAGAGGCGGGGGATCCTGATATGATTGTCCGTACGGGTGGAGATCTTCGCATCTCCAATTTCCTCTTGTGGCAGGCGGCCTATGCTGAGCTGTATTTTACGGATAAGCTTTGGCCTGACCTAACGACCGATGACATAGACGAGATTGTCCGTATTTTCTATTCCAGAAAACGCCGTTTTGGCGGATTATGACCCATTGAGGAGAGCGTTATATATGAAAACTCGTGTATTGACAGGCCTTGTTGCCTTTCTCATCCTGATTCCCTTCGTTGTTTTCTCCGACACTTGGTTTTTTACCGCGGGTGTAGCTCTTTGTGCTGTTATTTCGCTGTGGGAGGCACTCCACTGTGTTGGATTACATAAGAACTTTTGGTTGCTCATCCCCTATGGATTGGTAGCTGCAGGGACGCCTTTTGCTATCCGCTATCTTGGCACAGAGCCCACTTTGACGATGGTAGCGCCCGCGCTGTTTATTCTTATGCTGTATACCTACGCAGTGTGTGTCTTTGGCAGAGGAAAGGTCAATGTGGCTGACGCCTGCGGCGGTTTTGTCACCGCTTTGTATGCTATTGGCGGTTTCTCCGCTCTGGTGTATCTGCACGATTTCCACGAAGGCGGACGCTTTCTTTACCTGCTGGCTTTCATTGGTGCGTGGGTGACTGATATTTTCGCCTATTTCAGCGGCCGTCTCTTCGGAAAGCACAAGCTGATCCCCGAGATCAGTCCCAAGAAGACGGTAGAGGGAAGCATCGGCGGTATGCTGTTCAGTGTGCTGGCTTTTTTGGGCTTTACCTTCGTGTATAATACCTGGCTCGTGGGGCTTCTCTTCAACGGCGAAGCTGTGAAGATGCAGCTCACTCTGTCCTACCCCTTGATGGCGGCTGTGGGTCTCATCGTGTCGGTGGTATCTCAGATTGGAGATTTGTCCATGTCTGCCCTCAAGCGCTACTACGGCATCAAGGATTTTGGAAAAATCTTCCCCGGTCACGGCGGTATGCTGGATCGCTTTGATTCGGTGCTGGCGGTTGCCATTATGTTGGCGGTCGCGTTGGGGATGCTCATATAAATTGTTGTTTGTAGGGGTACGGCCGGGGGAAACTTTTTACAAAAAGTTTCCCCCATCCCCCCTTCAAAAACTCTTAAAACAAATTCATACTGATGAAAATTTTTAGAGTTCCAAGAACTTTTTTTAAAAAGGTTCTTGGTGGGGTTCAGGGGCAAAGCCCCTGATAAACAACAACTTACACCTTCAGATAAGAGATTAAAAAAATATGAAAACAAACTATACTTACCCTGACTTAATCGTCTTGGGCTCTACGGGTTCGGTAGGCACGCAAGCGGTGGATGTGGCCAGAGGCCAAACGGCGCAGGGGCACCATATTTCCATCCGAGGGGTCACAGCCCATCGTGACGTGGCCACCATTGAAGATCAGATCAGAGAATTTTACCCCGATTTTGCCGTCATGACTAACGAAACCGCCGCTGCTGACTTAAGGATCAAGGTGGCCGATACGAATACTACCGTACTGGCGGGCTACGAGGGCATCCGAGAGATGCTGGGAACGATCAAGACCGAAAATCCCTTGGGCATCACCGTGGAAAACTCTATTTTGGGCGAGGCGGGACTTCTGCCTACCCTTTATACCTTGGAGGCGGGGCATCGCTTGGCGCTGGCTAACAAGGAATCTCTTGTGGTGGGTGGCGAGCTGGTTATGGCTCTGTGCCGCGCCAAGGGACAGGAGATTTTGCCCGTGGATAGTGAACATTGTGCTATTTTTCAATGTATGCGGGCGGGACGTACCGAGGAAGTCAGAAAAATTTGGCTCACCGCCTCGGGCGGCCCTTTCTATGGTTATACTCGTGAACAGCTTTTGACGGTAACAAAAACACAGACCTTGGCACATCCCACTTGGAAGATGGGTGCTAAGATCACTGTGGACTCCGCTACCCTCATGAACAAGGGCTTTGAGGTCATTGAGGCTGTACATCTTTTTGGCGTAAAGCCAAAAGACGTAGAAGTGGTTGTGCATCGTGAAAGCATGATTCACTCCATGGTGGAATATAATGACTATAGCATCATCGCCCAGATGTCGGTGCCGGATATGCGACACTGCGTGCAATACGCCTTGACCCACCCCTACCGTACATCGGCAGAGGGTGTTATGAAGCCCTTGAACCTTTTTGACGTAGGCAAGCTGACCTTTGCTCGCCCGGACCTCGAAACGTTCCCGCTCCTCAAGCTGGCCATGGATGCCATCACCGTGGGCGGTGCTGTTCCTGCCGCGCTCAACGCCGCTAACGAAGTGGTGGTAGCCGCCTTCCTTCAAGAGAAAATCCGCTTCTGTGAGATATCCGAGTACGTCACTCGTGTGGTGGAAGATTTGAAGGGTGTTTCGGGCTGGCACAGCTATGACGGCATCATGGAGGCCGACAAATTGGCGAGACAAAGCGCGGAAGCGTTGATCGGACATACGAAAGACACTCCGCTTGATCCCACTTAAAACTTTTTCAAAAAAGTTTTAAGATCGCCAAAAACTTTTACTAAAATGATTCATCGGAGGGTGGATTCTCTCCCGTGAATCCACCTCAACATCTCTCAAATATCCTGACGGAGGATTGATATTTTTTCATGCAGATTTTGAAATTTTTCCTGTATTTGCTCCTGACCTTCTTCCTCATGGGCATTCTCATTTTCGTTCATGAGTTGGGTCACTATCTCACCGCTCGCGCCTGCAAGGTGACCATCCATGAGTTTGCCATTGGTATGGGTAAGCGCATCGCAGGCTTTACTTCCTCAAAGACGGGTATCCAATACTCCTTCCGTCTTTTCCCCATCGGCGGTTACGTGGCCATGGCGGGTGAGGACGAGGGCGGGGAAGGCACCGAGGATCCCAATGCCTTCCACAAGAAGAACGTCTATCAAAAGATGCTTATTTTAGTGGCCGGCGCGGGGATGAATGTGATCACGGGCTTTCTCGCTATGCTGATTTTGACGGTAGGTACGACCTTGGCCGGATATCAGATGCCCTCAAACGTGGTGGGTGATTTTGCCTTGGGCGCTCCCAGCGAGATCACGGGTCTTCAAATTGGAGACGAGGTTTTGGAGATCAACGGTACCCGTGTGCATACCGGTTATGATCTCATCTATGAAATCACCAGCCAGGGCTACGAACCTTTGGATTTGGTGGTCAATCGGGACGGGCAGAGAGTACTGCTTCCCGATGTGCGTTTTCCCGTCAGCGTGGAAAACGGTTTGGCTATCGGAAACCGTGATTTTAATGTGACCGCAATGACGCCGAGCCTGCCCAATATTCTCAAAAGCACTTTCTATCGCTCCACCTCCGCCATCAAGATGGTATTTGATTCCATCGGAGGCATCATTTCGGGTCGATACAGCATTGGGGATCTTTCGGGTCCTATCGGCGTGACCAATACCGTTTCCCAAGTGGCTGAGCAGCCCATGGCGGGGTGGAATATTTTGTATTTGTTTGCTATCATCGCCATGAATTTGGGTGTGATGAATCTTTTGCCCATCCCCGCTTTAGACGGCGGACGGTTGTTCTTCCGTATCATTGAGGCGTTACGATTCGGCAAGCCGTTTAAACCTGAGCTGGAGGCCAAAATCCATGGTGTAGGCATGGTTATCCTGTTGATGCTTATGGTGGTCATTGCCTTTAAAGATGTTTTTACCATGTTTTAATTGTCTGCGCGGTAAATTGTTGTTTGTAGGGGTACGGTCGGGGGAAACTTTTTGCGAAAAGTTTCCCCCATCCCCCCTCCAAAAACTCTTAAAACAAATTCATATTGATGAAAGTTTTTAGAGTTCCAAGAACCTTTTTTCAAAAAGGTTTTTGGTGGGGTTCAGGGGCAAAGCCCCTGATCAATAACAATTTATTTCTCAAATCATAAACCCAACAGGAGAATTCTATGAATTACAACGCCATTCGTCGTGCTACCCGTCCTGTGACGGTAGGCCGCGTGATTATCGGCGGGACAAGCCCCATCGCCATTCAATCCATGACCAATACCGACACCCACGATGTGTCGGCTACCATAAATCAGATCAAGACCCTTGCTTCGGCAGGATGCGATATTGTGCGCCTTACGGTCCCCGACTTAGAGGCCGCAGAGACCATTCGTATGATCAAAGAGCAGGGGTTGGCCATCCCCATCGTGGCGGATATTCACTTTAATCACAAGATCGCTCTGCGCTGTGCCGAGTACGGGGTGGACAAGATTCGTATTAATCCCGGTAACATCGGGGCCGATGAGTATGTCAAAGAAGTGGCCGATGCCTGTAGACAGAGACATATTCCCATCCGCATCGGTGTTAACAGCGGATCTTTGGAAAAACATATCTTGGCCAAATACGGTGCCCCTACTCCCGAGGCGCTGTGTGAGAGTGCCTTATACCACGCCGCACTTTTGGAAAAATTTGATTTTGAGGACACGGTGATCTCTATCAAGGCTTCTACCGTGCCGAATATGATCAAAGCCAATCGCTTTTTAGCAGAAAAATGCAATTATCCCTTACATTTGGGTGTGACCGAGGCGGGCGGAGCTGAGATGGGACTGGTCAAGTCTGCCGTGGGCATTGGTGCTATGCTGTGTGAGGGTATTGGTGACACCTTCCGAGTCTCTCTCACCGCTGACCCGGTGAAAGAGATTGATGCCGCCCGCAAGATCCTCAACGCCGTGGGCGTGGAAGGGCAGTGCGGACTCCAAATTGTATCTTGCCCCACTTGCGGGCGCACCAAGATCGACCTCATCGACCTGCATACCCGCTTTGAGGCCGCCGTCAAAACCGAGGGGTTGACGGATTTGCCCGTGAAGGTGGCATTGATGGGGTGTATCGTCAATGGCCCCGGAGAGGCACGAGAAGCGGATATCGGCATCGCCGGCGGCAAGGGTGAGGCTTTGCTAATCTCCCGCGGTGAAGTGCTTTGTAAGATCCGCGAGGATGAGATTATTCCCGTACTGATCAGGAAATTAAAGGAAATGAAGAGATAAATTTTTGTTTATCAGGGGCTTTGCCCCTGAACCCCACCAAGAACCTTTTTGGAAAAAGGTTCTTGGAACTCTAAAAACTTTAATACATATCAGTTTATTTTAAAAGTTTTTGAAGGGTTCCAAGGGAAACTTTTTTCAAAAAGTTTCCCTTGGCCGTACTCCTACAAACAACAATTTATTGTATCGGATAGATGATAAAAGAAAGAAGAGATTTTTATGAAGACCCTGCCTGAGATTCTGTACAAATATACCCCCGACGGGCAGACCTATGACTTGCTCATGACCGCCACAGACATCAAAGTCAGTGCGGAAAAAGAGCGTCGACTGCTACAGATCAGTGCGGCCTTCCCGCGTGTGATTCCCAAGGATACTCTCTACCGGATAGAAGAGGAAGTCAGAATTGCTTATGACCTGCAATATGTAAAGATCCTTCCCCACTATGATGCCGCGCTGTTTTCGGAGGCCTATATTCCTGAGTTGCTGAAGGAAACCGAGCGGGTAGGAGTGGTCGCGCGGGGCTTTTTCTCGACTTACCGCGCAACTCTTTCGAACAATACCCTGCTGATCGAAATTCCCTTTGTCAGAGAAGGGGTAGAGCTCTTGATTCATGCGCGGACACAGGACATCATGAGCCGCATCATCTATAGTGAATTCGGCCTGTCTGTGACGGTGGATATCCGCCACTCCGAGGAAATGCAGAATCCCGCATCGCAACGGCTGCAAGAGCGCTTGGCCGCGATGGATAAGGAGCTTTTGGCCGCTGAAAAGGCATACGAGCAAGGGTTTCACACCCGACACGAGGCAGACGTGCCTGCTAAGCCTGCTCCCCAGGAAGAGGTGCTTCCCCGTGTGGCTACATTATTTGAAAACGCAGCTGATGTATCCGAGGGCGTGAAGATACAGGATGATGTCTGCCATTTGGGCTTTATGACCTTTGATCTGTCTGAGCCTGAATTTGCGCTCGGCGGTGAATTTGATATCAAACCCACGCCTCTGGCAGCCATCGACAAGCCCATGCGCGGACTCGTGATCTTAGGCGAAGTCTTTGGTTTTTCCAAGGAAGCCAATCGCGCCGGGGACAAATTTAATATTACCTTCTCCCTGACAGATAACAGCGCTTCGATTGAATGTCGTAGCTATGGAATGCTTCCTGAGGATGCGGACGAGCTTTGCGGAGTGATCAAAAACGGTGCCGTGGTAGCGCTCAAGGGCTATACCAAACGAGAAATCAAACGAGACCGCACCGAAGGTCCTGATCTTCTCTTTTACCACAATGCCATCGCAAAGATCAAGAAAAAAGACCGTAAGGATAACGCCGAAAGGAAGCGCGTGGAGTTGCATATCCATACCCAAATGTCCGCTATGGATGCCATCATTCCTCCCTCAGATCTCGTCAAGCAGGCCAATAAATGGGGGCATCCCGCCGTGGCCATCACAGATCACGGCAATGTCCAGGCCTATCAGGATGCTATGCTCACCGCCGAAAAAATCGGACAAAAGGTGATTTGGGGCATGGAGGCTTACTTCGTCAACAACACCGCGGGTGCTATCTATGGCAACTGTCCGGGTGCTATCAACCAGGCCGCCGTGGTATTTGATATTGAAACCACGGGCTTGTCGGTACAGAATTGCCGTATTACCGAAATCGGAGCCGTCAAAATTAAAGACGGAGAAGTGTTGGACAGATTTAATATTTTTGTTGACCCGGAGGAACCCATCCCTGAAGAGATCGTGAAGCTCACGGGTATCACCGACGAGATGGTGAAGGGCGCCCCCAAAGAGGCAGAAGCACTTAAACAGTTTTTTGATTTTGTAGGCGAGGGAGAAAACGGACAAGAGGTTTTGCTTATCGCTCACAACGCCGACTTCGACACGGGCTTCATCCGTGCCGCCGCCCTGCGTTCCGGGATGACGTTCGATAACCCGTATCTTGACACGCTGGCTTTGGCACGGTTCCTGTTGCCTGATATGAAGAGCCATAAGCTGGACAAGGTGGCCGAACGGTACGAGTTGGGTGATTTCAATCACCACCGTGCCTGCGACGATGCTGAGATTTTGGCGCGTATCTATTTCTGTATGGTTCGTGATCTTCATGAAGTGGATATCCGCACATTTGATATGCTGACCCGCGAGATGGCCGAGAAAACCGATCCCTTGAAGCTACCTACCTACCACCAAATTCTTTTGGTGAAGAACAAAGCGGGCCTGAAGAATCTCTATAAGTTGGTCTCTTTCAGCTACTTGAACTATTTCCGTAAACAGCCCCGTATCCCAAAGACCGAGCTGGAAAAGCACCGCGAGGGCCTGATCGTTGGCTCGGCCTGCGAGGCGGGCGAGCTGATGCGAGCCATCATTGATAACAAACCTGAGGCTGAGATCGAGGAAATTGCCAAGTTTTACGATTATCTGGAGATCCAGCCCATCATCAACAACCGCTTTCTTATTGCCGAGGGTAAGGCCAAGGATGACGAAGATCTTAGAAATCTCAATCGCCGTGTGGTAGCTCTGGGTGAAAAGTTGAACATCCCCGTAGTAGCCACTTGTGATGCTCACTTCATGAATCAAGAGGACGAGATCTACCGTCAGATTCTCATGGCGGGCCTGAAATTCAAAGACTATGATAGGGAAGTAGGGTTATATTTCCGCACCACCGAGGAGATGCTTGAGGAGTTTGCCTATCTTGGCGAAGAAAAGGCCTTTGAAGTGGTGGTGGAGAACACCAACATGATCGCTGATATGATTGAGCCCGACATCCGCCCCTTCCCCAAGGGTACCTTTAACCCACACATGGACGGCGCGGATGAGGACTTGGAGCGCATCTGCTATGAGACAGCCAAATCCCGCTACGGCGATCCCTTGCCCCATATTGTGCAGGATAGGCTGGAAAGAGAACTGCCCTCCATTATCAAAAATGGCTTTGCTGTGCTTTACATGATTGCTCAAAAGTTGGTGGCCTACTCTGAGTCCCAAGGCTATTTGGTGGGCTCCCGTGGTTCCGTAGGATCCTCGGTAGTTGCCAACTTGGCGGGTATTTCCGAGGTGAATCCCTTGCCTCCCCACTATTGGTGCCCCGACTGTAAGTATTCTGACTTTGAGACGGCCAAAGAAATTGGCGTATTCTCAGGCTTTGACTTGCCCGACAAGAATTGTCCTGTTTGTGGCCGCAAGCTAAACTATGATGGCCACGACATTCCCTTTGAGACCTTCCTCGGTTTCTACGGCGATAAATCTCCTGATATTGACTTGAACTTCTCAGGTGAGGTTCAAGGACGGGTACATAAGTACACCGAGGAGCTGTTCGGTGCCGAAAACGTGTTCCGCGCGGGTACCATCGGTGCTTTGGCAGATAAGACAGCTTACGGCTTTGTTATGAAATATCTGGAAGGAAAGGGCATTAGTGTCAACCGCGCCGAGGTCAACCGGCTGACGTCTCGTTGTGTGGGCGTTAAGCGTACCACGGGTCAACATCCCGGCGGTATCGTGGTTGTGCCCAAGCATTTGGAGATCTATGATTTTTGCCCCGTTCAGCACCCCGCGGATGATCCCAATTCGGATATTGTTACCACCCATTTTACCTTTGAATATCTGCACGACACCCTTCTCAAGCTGGACGAGTTGGGCCACGATATGCCTACCAAATACAAGTATTTGGAGAAGTATTCCGACACCTCGGTGTTAGATGTGCCTATGAACGACCGTTCTATCTATGAGCTCTTCTTGGGCACCAAGCCTTTGGGGGCGACACCGGATGAGATTGGATGTACCTTAGGTACGTTGGGTCTTCCCGAGCTGGGTACCAACTTTGTAGTGAAGATGCTAGAGGAATGTAAACCCCAGACCTTCTCAGACCTTTTGCAGATCTCCGGCTTGTCTCACGGCACCGACGTGTGGACGAACAACGCCCAGGAGCTCATCAAGGACGGCACCTGTACCATTTCCGAGGTTATCGGCACCCGTGACGATATCATGCTGGCATTGATTCGCTACGGCGTAGAAAAGTCTCACGCCTTCAAGATCATGGAAATGGTGCGTAAGGGCAAAGGACTTACCCCTGAATTTGAGGCAGAGATGAGAGAGGCGGGTGTGCCCGACTGGTATATTGCATCCTGCAAGAAGATCAAATATATGTTCCCTAAGGCTCACGCCGCAGCCTACGATATGTCTGCCATCCGTCTGGGTTGGTACAAGGTACACATTCCCCTGGCCTTCTACTGCGCCATGTTCACAGTCAAACCCCTTGGCTTTGACGGCGAATTAGTTATGAAGGGAAAAGCAGCGGTGGCGGCCTACATTAAGGACATCAACGATCGCGCCAACAAGGGAGATGCTTCTCCAAAGGAAGTACAAAGTCTCCCCGTGCTTCAGCTTGTCAACGAGGCCTATGCTCGTGGCATTCGATTCCTTCCCGTGGATTTGGAAAAATCCAGCGATGTGGAGTATCTTCCTGAGGACGGAAAGATCCGTCTTCCCTTTTCGGCGTTGGCCGGTGTGGGTGAGAACGCCGCCGCCAATATCGCCGCCGCTCGCGCCGAGGAGCCCTTTTTCTCGGTGGAAGACCTCCAGACCCGTGCCAAGCTCACCAAGGCGGTTGTCGAAACCCTCCGCCAAAACCACGTTCTCGACGGGGTGAATGAGACGGATCAGATGACCATGCAATTCTGAAAAAAGATACGGAGATACAGGATAGAAAGATAAAAGGAACCACCTATCTTGTATCTCCCCAAAGGAGATTCCTATGCATATTCCAAAAACCAATACCCTGGGTATCGACGTTCTCTCCTTTGAGGATGCTCTGGAGGAAGGCCTTCGCCCTCATGTCGATTACGATGTGTCCAAGTGGCTTTATATCCCTAACCGCTACGATGAATACCGTTACATATTGGGCACGAGGGGTAAAAATCCCGTGATTTGCGTGGGAATCAATCCTTCCACAGCCGCTCCCGACAACCTGGATCCTACCTTAAAGTCGGCGCAACGTATTGCCTTGGCCAACGGTTTTGACTCTTTTCTGATGTTCAATGTCTATGCCCAGCGCGCTACCCGTCCCGATGATATGGAAAAAGAGCGCAATGAATGGCTTCATGCAGAGAATATGAAGGCATTTCGATATCTTTTGAGCCTTTGCAGGAAACATCCTCCCGTATGGGCTGCATGGGGCAGCATCATTGAAAAACGGCCGTATTTGGCGGACTGTGTCAGCGAGATGCTGGCGATTGGGGGCGAAGTGGATGCCATGTGGTACCATGCAGGACCTTTGTCCGTCAAGGGACATCCCCATCATCCCCTGTACCTGAAATCCGACACGCGGTTGGAGTTTTTTGACACTGAAAATTATCTTCAAGGTCTTGTGTGCCTAAAAAAATGAGCCTATCAAGCAGAGGAAATCAACCATGCGCATATTAACCATTCAAAAAAACGATGCGGGACAAAGGTTGGATAAGTTTCTTACCAAGGCTGTTAAGGGGCTACCTCAATCCCTGATGTATAAATTTATCCGTACCAAGAAGATCAAGGTCAACCGTTCCCGCTGTGAACAAAATCAAATTCTTAAAGAGGGCGATGAAATTCAGCTTTTTATCAAGGATGAATTCTTTGACGCGCCCGAAAAGGACAAAGGAGTACTGTCTGCCATCCGTCCGAAATTAAATATCGTCTATGAAGACGAGAATATCCTGCTTCTGCATAAGCGTCCGGGCGTACTTGTCCATGAGGATGCCGAGGGAGGGGAGAATACTCTCATCATTCATGTGCAGGCGTATTTGTATGAAAAAGGGGAGTATGACCCCCAAAACGAGCAATCCTTTGCGCCTGCGCTTTGCAATCGCATTGACCGCAATACAGGCGGCATTGTGATCGCCGCCAAAAATGCCGAGGCCTTGCGGCTCATGAACGAATTCATTCGAGAAGATCAGCTTTCGAAATTTTATCTCTGCCTTGTTCACGGAAGGCCTCGTGCCAAAAAAGCCACCCTCACGGGTTATTTAAAAAAAGACAGCGCGACCAACACTGTTCGTGTAGCGGATACTCCCTTTAAAGATGCTAAAGAGATCATTACCAAGTATCGCGTGATCTCTGATAAGGTTGTGTCGGGAGATCCCGTATCGTTGCTGGAAGTCGAGCTTGTTACGGGACGCACCCACCAAATCCGCGCCCATATGGCGCATATAGGACATCCGCTATTGGGAGATGGCAAGTACGGTGTCAACCGAGACGATAAGCGCCGAGGCTTCAAATTCCAAGCCTTGTATGCCTACCGTTTGGTGTTCAAGCTGAACTGTGAGGCCGGCGCTCTTGCCTACCTTAAGGGTAGATCCTTCCGCATTTCCCCCGACAGCATTTGGTTCACAGAGGGCTATGACATATCGGCTCTTTGATGCCACATAAGGAGTTTTCTTTTATGCCTCAACTCAAAAAAGATCAACTTCAATACCGTCTTGCAACCGAGCTCCGCTGGCCATTTCTTCTGCTCAGTGCCACGCTGATAGGCTTAACGGTTATTTTCCCTAAGCTGGGATTTGTACAATGGATTCTGCTTGTCCCTGCCATGACCGTGGTTTTGACACGGTTAACAGACCCCAAGGTGAAATTCAGACATATGTATGGCATGGGCTTCTGCTTTTTCGCGCTTTATTTTTCGATTGCCTGGCATTGGTTTCTTTGGATGTATCCTTTGGACTATGCAGGGCTTTCCAATGTTGCCTCTGCAGCCGTGGTACTTCTTGGCTCTTTGGGTATGGGCGGATTTCAGGCGGCAGCGGCGGCTTTTATCTTCCCCCTGTTTGGGTTAGCCTGCCGCGCAAAATTTATTTCCCGCTATCCCCTGTTTCATCCCTTCCTGTTCGCGTCTCTGTGGGTGACCATGGAATGGTTTCAGGCTCACTGCGGATGGTGGGGGGTCCCGTGGGGACGTTTGGCTTTGGGGCAGGCTGAAAATATTCTCATGCTGCAAAGTGCCTCCCTGTTTGGATCATATTTTATCACCTTTCTCTTGGTGGCTGTCAATGGATTGTTGGCCTATACGGTTGTCTATGAGAGCCGCCGAACTGCGGCGAGTATTATAGCCGCATCTTTGGTGCTTTCAAACTTCACGTTCGGTGTGGTATACGGTTCAATTCCATCTCAAACCGAAAACATGGTGACAGTAGCCGCTATCCAAGGAAATTTGGCTTCAGGAGAGGAGTGGGGAGCTACAGGATCGCTGGATCGTGCCTTGACGGTGTATAGTGATCTGACAAAGAAAGCAGCCGCTGAGGGTGCCGAGATCGTTCTATGGCCTGAGACCGCCATTGTTTCGGACCTTGTATGGGTAGAGGACACCCTTACGGAGCTTGCCAAAGAAAGTCAAGTGACCATTTTGGCAGGACTTTTCACTCAAGCCCCGGGAGAAGGCGGCGACTATAATTCTGTTGTGGCTATATTACCCGATGGAACGGTTTCAGAGACCGAATATCATAAAATCAATTTAGTGCCCTTCGGTGAGTTCTTACCCTTGCGCGGATTCATCATGACAGTGGCGCCTTTCTTGGCTGATATCAATACCTTGGAAGATGATTTCGTTTTCGGTACCGAAGCGACGGTGATCTCTTTGGAAGAGGGCAGGGTAGGACCTCTCATTTGCTTTGACTCCATCTATGAGGATAACGCTCGCGAGAGCGTGAAGAACGGAGCAGAGCTGTTGGCCATTCCCACCAACGACTCATGGTTCAAGGATTCCCGCGGTGTGTGGATGCATAGCGCCCAGGCGCAGCTGCGTGCCATCGAAACCGGGCGATATGTTATGCGTGCCGCCAACACAGGCGTTTCTTCTATCATTACCGATAAGGGAGAAGTGGTGGATTTTCTTGGCACATTCGAGACAGGATATGTTTTGTCAGAGGTCAAGCTATTGGCTCATACCACTCTCTATACGGCCATTGGCAATGTGTTTGCATATCTTTGTCTGACTGTGTCGGCCTTGTGTGCGCTCTCATATCCCTTGGCGCGGTGGGCCGATCGCATAGAGAAAAAGCTTGTTAAAAATATGAAAAAATGTTAATTTGTGTTTGAAACGTAAAAAAGTCTTGACAAATTCATGATTTGAGTGTATAATTTATACAAGCGCGAAGAGTTCCGCGCAATCTTAACGATAGGAGAATTGTTATGAAGAGATTTGTACGTATCATGGCTTTGGCTATGGCGCTCTTGATGGTTACCATGGCGTTTGCATCCTGTGGTGACAAGGGCGAGGCTGTGAAGAAGGCTTTTGAGAAGGAAGAGTGGGATGTTAAGACTGTAGATTCCAAAACTTCCGGTGTTGACGTGCTTCTGAAGATTCTTCTCACTGAAGAGCAGAGAGAGAAGGCTGACGAGTATGAGCTCATCTTAGTCAACAGCGGCATTTTGAAGTCTGCGCTGATCATTAAGTTCAGCTCTGCAAATGAGCTGAAGGATTTCCTGACGGTCGAAAAGGATGGCAAGAAGGATACTTCTATGTACGATGATGCCAAGGAAGACGGTATCATCAATGGCAACTGCTTGCTTCTTACCCTCAGTAGCGATGCAAAGGATATTTTCAAGAAAGCCTAAAAGTTCATAAGATTACCGGGCAATCCAGTGGGTTGCCCGGGGTTTTTCTTTTTGGTCAATGTGTCAAAAATGATATGAGAGACGATAATTTTCCCATTTCTTCTTTACATTTTTACGATATCGTGGTAAAATATAAAAGAGTATATTTGTATGAAGATAAATTGTTGTTTATTTTTTTCCACTTTCTTTCCTCGTCGAAAGAAAGTGGAGTAAAGAACGCCGCTCAAGGGAGATCTCTCAAGGTGACGCACGCCGCCTATGGCGGCAACAGCGTGTAAAGAACCTCCACACCCGATACCTCGCCCCCACGGCGGAGCGCCTCGGGGCTCATCGACGTGTTGGTTACTGTCGGTAAGTTGGTATGATCGTTTTTTGTTTTTGTCGCAGAGTTGAAACTACAGTTCTGACTGTTCGAGGGAATTTCTAAGGATAAGAACCAATTTCTCTCTTCCATTTGCTGTCAGAACTGTGGGTTCACAGGTTTTGCTCGGAATTTGCCTCTGTTAGCCTCAATCAAGGGACAGAAACAGGGTTTTTGATGAGCCCCGAGGCGCTCCGCCGTGGGGGCGGGTGAACGGCGTTGGCTGACACGATACACGCGATAGCCGCCAAAGGCGGCGTGCGTCACGATGGGAGTTGGGTTCTGAGGGAG
>SVTB01000024.1 GCA_015064015.1 Oscillospiraceae bacterium
GCTCAAGGCCGCCCCCGAAACCGCCGGCCATTCATCATAGGTTCAGGGGGCTTCGCCCCCTGAACCCCCATCGGTTATCCAACACCCAAGAGGTGTGGGGTTTATCCCGATAAACAACAATTTACCGTCCGTACAACCTTCAATTTGAAATATATCGCTCGAAAGGATCCGATATGAGCTTTTCCGAAAAGACCATAAGAACACTTGAATTTGATAAGATCTGTGCCATGCTGGAGAGCTGTACCCATACCGAGGGTGCGGCATCTTTGGCGCGGGCTTTGCGTCCAACCGATGATCCCGTGGTGGTGGAGAGACGATTGAAGCGCACCACCGATGCCCGCCGCTTGGCGGATGCTAAGGGGGCTCCTTCTTTTGGCCGTATCAAGGATATTTCCTCCGCCTGCGAGAGGGCGGAGAAGGGGGCAGTTTTGTCCATGCGCGAGCTGCTGGATGTAGCCGCCGTACTGCGTACCACCCGCATTTTGGTAGATTATCACACGGGCAACCACCCCTTTGATACCGTTCTTGACGAGCTGTTTGGCCGTCTCCTGCCCGACCGTAAGCTGGAGGAGCGCATCACCCGCGCCATCCCCGCTGAGGATATGATTGCCGACGAGGCATCCCCTCTGCTGGCTGATATCCGAAGAAAAATCCGTAATGAAAATGCCAAGATCAAGGAGAGTTTGCAAAAGCTTATTTCTGGTCACGCTAAGTATTTGCAGGAAAATATCGTTACCATGCGCGGCGGCCGATACGTTATCCCCGTAAAGGCTGAGTGTAAGTCCGAAGTCAAGGGTTTGATCCACGATACCTCTGCCACGGGCGCAACCATTTTTATCGAGCCTATGGCCGTGGTGGATGCCAACAATGAGATCCGTATTCTCCAAACCAAGGAGGAGCGTGAGATTGAGCGTATTTTGGCTGAGCTGTCCTCCCTTGTGGCAGCCTCTTCCGATGCTATATGGCTCAACTATAAAAACATTAACGAGCTAGCCTTCATTTTCGCTTGCGGTGAGCTATCTTCCCGGATGGACGGTGTGGAGCCTGCCATCTCTAAGGATCGCCGCGTGTCCCTTGTAAAAGCTCGCCATCCCCTCATTGATAAAAACAAAGTGGTGCCCATTACGCTTTCTTTGGGCGGCGACTACGATACGCTGGTCATCACGGGCCCCAATACGGGCGGTAAAACCGTTTCTCTCAAAACTATCGGCCTCTTTGCCCTTATGACTCAGGCAGGCTTGCATATCCCCTGTGATCCCCAGTCTACCATCTGCCTGTATGACACCATTTTGGTTGACCTCGGAGATGAGCAGAGTATTGAACAGTCTCTTTCCACCTTCTCCTCCCATATGGTTAATATCGTATCTATTGTGGATCAGGTTGGAGATAAATCTCTCGTCCTCTTTGACGAGCTGGGTGGCGGTACCGATCCTGTAGAGGGCGCGGCGCTGGCCATCGCCGTTATCGAGTCTGTCCGTGAGGCGGGAGCCTCTTGCGTGGCTACTACCCACTACGCCGAGCTGAAGGCCTATGCCTTGGATACCCCCGGGGTATGTAACGCTTCCTGCGAGTTTGACGTAGAAACCTTAAAGCCTACCTATAAGTTGGTTATCGGCGCGCCGGGTAAGTCCAATGCCTTTGCCATTTCTGCCAAGCTGGGGTTGCCTGAGCGTATCATCCGCCGTGCGGAGATTTTGGTCAGCGCCGAGAACAAGAATTTTGAAAAGGTCATTGAGCAGTTGGAAAACAGCCGCGTACAGATGGAAAAAGAACGTGCTGAGGCCGAACGGCTTCGCCGTGAATACGAGGTCTTCAAAGCTGAATCGGAGCGAGAAATCCGCCAAAAGTTGGCGGGCGCTGAGCAGGAGGCTGAAAAGCTCCGCAAACGTGCGGCGGGTATGGTGCAGTCCGCCAAAGCGTCTTGTGATTATCTGTACGAGCAGATGGAAAAAATGCGCAAAGCGCAGGAAGCGGAAAAAGCCGCCGAAGAATTGGAAAAAGCTCGCCGTGCCGTCCGCGATCATTTGCGGACTACGGGAGACCTTTTTGATCCCGTAGAAGTGCCCGAAGAGGATGACGGCACTTACGTTCTCCCCAGACCCCTCAAGAAGGGAGACAAGGTGCGTCTTGTAAACATTCACAAGGAAGGCGTGGTCACCGATCTTCCTAAGAACGGCTTGGTGGCTGTTCAAGCAGGTGTCATTCGCACCAAAGCCAGATTGGAAGATATTCGCCTTATTGAAGAGGACGATCCCAAATCCAAGAAGGCTCAAACGCCCAAATCCGAGCGGCGCTCCCAGTCTTCGGTCATGGTGGAGCGCTCTACAGTTTGCAAGGATGAAATTGATTTGCGCGGTATGATGGGAGACGAGGCATGGTTTGCGGTGGATAAGTATTTGGATGAATGTATTTTGTCCAATATTCATACCGTTCGTCTTATCCATGGAAAGGGAACGGGAGCCCTTCGCGCAGCCATGCACCGTTACCTCAAGAGCGACAAACGCGTGGCCGCCTTTCGTCTTGGTCGCTATGGAGAGGGCGACGGTGGTGTGACCATTGTGGAGCTAAAGTGATCTGAAGTTCATTTTTGAAACAAATAATGGAGAAACAAATACACCTTTCGATCATCGAAGGGTGTATTTTGCTATTTATGGGGCATAATAAGAAAGAATTATTTTCAATGGTAAGTTGTTGTTCATCTTCTTTTCCACTTTCTTTCCTCGTCGAAAGAAAGTGGAGTAAAGAACGCCGCTCAAGGGAGATCTCTCAAGGTGACGCACGCCGCCAAAGGCGGCAACAGCGTGTAAAGAACCTCCATACCCGGTACCTCGCCCCGAGGCGCTCCGCCGTGGGGGCGGGTGAACGGCGTTGGCTGACACGATACACGCGACAGCCGACAAAGGCGGCGTGCGTCGCGATGGGAGTTGGGTTCTGAGGGAGAACCGTAGGTTCTATCCCTCAGCAGCGCCTCTTTTGTAACTTTTCTCTCGACGAGGAGAGAAAAGTTAGTAAGTTAAACAACAATTTACACATCGGAGGTTCCATGAACAAACTCACAAGCTCTTACCGCGACAATGTCGCTTATATGGATACGCTTCTTCGCGTTGGAGAGAATTTTGATATACTCAAAAAAATTCTCCATGTCGGAGAGGACGAAATGACCTTATACTTCATCGACGGCTTCATCAAGGATACCGTCATGCAAAAGCTCATGATGCACTTCTTCAGCCAAAAGGGGCTGGATTTCCCCTTAAGAGACGGAGATCCCCGCAGCCCAGCTCAACGTTTTTTGAGTAACGCCCTTCCTTACGTGGAAACCGATGTTACAAGCTCGGTGGACACCATGGTACAAATGGTTTTGTCTGGGGCGGCCTTGGTATTGGGCTCTGCCTTTGGCGAAGAAGCGGTGATCATCGACGCACGCACCTATCCTGCCCGTGAGACAGGTGAGCCCGAAGGGGATAAGGTGATGCGCGGTGCAAGAGACGGTTTTGTGGAGACTTTGATTTTCAACACCGCCCTCATTCGTCGCCGCATCCGCAATCCTGCCTTGACCATGAGCTATATCAATGTGGGCAAAAGCTCAAAGACGGATATAGTCGTCTGCTATATGAACGACCGCGCTGACCTTGAATATGTGGATAAGCTGAAAAGAAAGCTGTCAACGGTTGATACAGATGCTCTGTCTATGGGACATGAATCCTTAGCTGAGGTTCTTATCAAAAAGCGTTGGTATAACCCTTTCCCCAAGATTCGCTATACCGAGCGTCCCGATGCCGCCTCGGCTCAGCTTATGGAGGGAAGTGTGCTGGTGATTTGTGATAATTCCCCGCAGATCATGATTTTGCCCACTTCGATTTTTGATTTCATGCAAGAAACCAATGACTTTTATTTTCCCCCGCTGACAGGCACCTATATCCGCATGGTGCGGCATATCGTTTTTTGGCTGACCTTGTATCTTACCCCCACTTGGTATCTTCTTTTAATGAATTCTGTCTATCTTCCATCTTGGCTGACCTTTCTCATCCCCACTGAAATGGGGCGAATCCCCATTTTAGCGCAACTGCTTCTCACCGAATTTATCATCGACGGTCTGCGCATGGCCTCTCTTAACACGCCCAGTATGCTCTCTAACTCTCTTTCGGTAGTGGGAGGACTTATCCTTGGTGATTTCGCTGTCAGCATTGGTTGGCTCATCCCTGAGGTCATCCTCTATATGGCCTTTGTCGCTATCGCCAACTTTACCCAGAGAAGCTATGAATTGGGATACGCCTTTAAATTTATGCGCATTGGGCTGTTGATTTTGACGGCTGCCTTTAATGTGTGGGGTTACGCAGGAGGCCTTATCCTCATTTTTATTTTGCTTCTGACCAACAGAACTGTCAATGGTACCCGAAGCTATCTTTATCCCCTTATCCCCTTCAACGGAAAAGCTCTGAAATCCCTGTTTTTCCGTGTGCGCAAGGATAACTGAATATATCGTTGCCCGATCTTCCAAGGTCGGGCAACGTTTTTTGTTTTCCCAATCTTTGCCATCCCCTTGACGAACAGAGAATGGCGTGTTATAATATTGTATAGCTCGGAGCCCCTGACGAAAGGAAAATAATCTATGAAATTTACGCTGAAGCATACCCTGTCTCTTGTGGGATTGACGGTTTGGGTGGTGTTACTTTCCGCCTGCTCTGAAATAGAGCCCCCCAAGGAAACTGTGGAGGCAACGCTGGAATCCGCCGTGCAGACACAAGAAGAGGGCACCGAAGAGCCTACGGAACAGCCTACAGAAATGCCTGTCTCCACCGAAGCCCCTACCGAGGCTGAAACAGATCCCCCTATCCCCGAACCTTTGTATATCGTTATGCCTGAAAACAAATCTTCTTCTTATACGATCACTTGGGATATGGCGGATGGTGATTCCTTGAAAGCCGAGGCTGACCGTATCTGTAAAGCGTTGGAGAATACTTTTAATACGCGTTTCCGCCAGACGGATGCTGCCGTGGAAAGCCGCAAGCGGGCAACGGAAATCGTATTAGGTTCTGCTAACCGTGAAGAATGCGCTGCCCTGACAGCAACCCTCGCCGAGGGAGAATTTGCCGTTAAGGTATATCCTTCAGCCGAGAAAGGGAAGGGCCGTATCGTGATTGCTTATACCAACCGTTTGTCGCGCACCCTGGCGGTAGAGTTCTTCATTACTGATTGTATCGATAAATATGGCGGTTGCTTGCCCATGGACTTTGAGGCCAGAGGAGGTATCCCTACCGAAGAGCCCGGTATCATCGTATCCGATATTTCTAAACTCCGTGACCCTTGTATCCTAGTGGTGGATGACACCTATTACGCGTACGGTACGAACTGGAAGCTCTATAAAAACACCTCCAAAGAGCTCGGCGGCCCTTGGAAGCAGATCAAGAATATCGTCGAAATTCCCGCTGATGTGGATACCAACAAGTGGGCACCTGAGGTGCACGTATACAACGGCTCCTACTATATGTTCACCACTTACAAGTCCAAATCTACGGGCAAGCGTGGATGCACCATTATGAAGTCGGATTCTCCCGAGGGCCCCTTCGTGGAGATCACCAACGGCCATATTACCCCTAAGGATTGGGATGCCATCGACGGCACTCTGTATGTTGATCCCGAGGGACAGCCTTGGATGGTCTTTGTTCACGAATGGACGTCCGCAAAGAATGGTATTGGTACCTTTGCCGCCGCCAAATTATCGGAGGATTTCACCCATTTCATATCCGAACCCATTGAGCTGTTTGCCGCTGACGAGCCTGCTTGGGCTACCGCGCAGGTCACCGATGGCTGCTGGATGTATACCACCAAAGAGGGTGAGTTGCTCATGCTGTGGTCCAACTTTGAGCCTGCGGGCTATACCGTGGCCATCGCCCGTAGCTCCAACGGACGACTGGACGGCGAATGGATTCATGAAGGAAGCCTCCTGTATTCCGAGAATTACACAGGTGAGCACGACGGCGGTCACGGTATGATCTTTAAAGATCTGAACGGACAGATGTACCTGTCCATGCACTCTCCCAACGATGATACAACCGACCGTAAGGCAACGCCCACCTTCATCCCCCTTGTGGAAAAGAATGGAACGCTGGTGTGGACATACATCGACAGCGCGAGAGAAAATATTACCGTGACAGGATCTTTTCCTGAAGAATAAGGAAAACACCAAAGGGGATTTTTGAAAAAAGTTTTCTTCTCAAATCTATATGACGAAAGGAGATTATCATGAAGCAGGTTCCGAAGAATCCCAAAACTCCGCAAAAGTATGGGTATGCTCGTCACGTTCTTCCCATCAACAAGCGAATTTGGCAAAAGATACTTATTCGTTGGGTAATTGTTTTGGGTGTCGGAGTGGCCTTGTTTTTGCTCACTTTGATCTCTCGACCTTTTTATCACACAAGCAGCGATTTTCAGCTGGGCATTGGGTTGTCAATTATCGTCTATATATTTGTTATATGGCAAAGTCACGTTCTGAAGCTTACATTTTCGAAGGGGTGGACGGGAACAGTCAAAGGGCGTGAAGTGAAAAAATATACCAAAGTACCGCAAGGCTTGGCTTCCTTTGGCCCGGATGCCCATAAGCAGAGAGAAGTGCTGTCCATTGCGTGTATTTGGACGGTGGAACGAGATAATGGCTACATTGAGACGGTGACCTATGATACCGAAGAAATTTGGGAAGGCTATTTTGAAATTGGAGAACGCGTTCGCTTATACAAAAATGCCAAGATTATTGTAAAAGCATATCCGGGGAAGGAAGAAGATAACCTTATGTGTCCTTTGTGCGGTGTGATGATCGCTGAGCCTATCTGCCGTAAGTGCGGTATTGACTTCACAGAAAAGGAAAATCCTTAATTACTAAGACAATTCAAACCAACTTTTGAAGAAGAGACTTACCTCTCCTTTCATCAAATTTACGAATAGGAAACGAAACACTATGAATATCAAAAACATTCTAAACCAAATGACACTTGAAGAAAAAGTAGGCCAAATGTTTGTTGCCCGACGCCCTCAGGATCCCGCAGTGGCCATGGAGGCTGTGACCAAATACCATTTGGGCGGGTTTACGCTCTACGCTTGCGATTTTGAGCATAGCAATCCCGAAGCTATGAAATCTCTGCTGAACAGCTACAAGAACGCGGCCAAGATCCCTTTGTTCATCGCTGCCGATTGCGAGGGCGGACGTGTCATCCGCGCCAGTAAATATCCCGCTTTCCGTGAAAGCGGTTTCCTCTCTCCTCGTGATTTGGATGCCATGGGTGGCCTTGAAGCCGTGGCTTTCGATACGGAAGAAAAGGCAAGATTCCTTTTGAATCTGGGAGTCAACTTCAACTACGCCCCTGTATGTGATATGTCGGGCAATCCCGAGTGCTTCATCTACGACCGTACTTACAGCAACGATCCCGTAGCCACTGCCGCTTATGCCGAAACGGTGGTCAGCATCATGAATCGCGAGCATATTGTTGGTAGCATTAAACATTTCCCGGGCTACGGTGACAACGTGGACACTCACACCTCGATCGCCCGCGATGACCGCCCGCTGTCTCAATTTATCGAAAACGACCTGAAGCCCTTTGAGGCGGGTATCAAGGCCGGTGCACCTATTGTCATGGTGGCACACAATATCGTTTCTTGTATGGATCCCGACTGTCCAGCATCCCTCTCTCCCGCTGTTCATAAATTCCTGCGTGAGGAGATGGGCTTTGAGGGGCTGATTATGACTGACTCTTTGGATATGAACGCCATCACTCTTTATACGGGGGATCAGGCTTCTGCTGTGGCTGCTGTGCTCTCGGGTAACGATCTGCTTTGCTGTACCACCTATGAAAAGCAAATGCCCGCTGTGCTGGAGGCTGTGAAAAGCGGTGTGATTTCCGAGGTGCGCATTGACGAATCGGTTGAAAAAATCCTTTCACTGAAAGTTCATATGGGAATTATGTAACGCAGATATCTGAAAGCGCCTCTCGGAAAAGAGGGGTGTTTTCGTTTAAAAGGAGGAAACATATGAAGAAAGACATACAGCTTTTTTGGCAGACGCCGCCTGAAAAGGGAATTGATAAGTTTGATTATGTAGGATGTGTGATATTCAACGGCGATGTGGAGAGCGGTGAGGTACTTTGGTCTCGCGTGGCAGATCCCACGCTGGAGACAGGAGAAAATTTTTGGCATCGGCTGGCGCTATCGCCCGATGATATCCGTCGCCTCAGGCTCTCATTGAGCCGGGGAGAGGCCTGCTGGCTCATTTCTCCCTTGGGTGTGGGAATCCTGAGTGCTCGATATGACGTATGGATGGGGACAATGGTCTATCTGCATATCCACGATCATCCCAAGGCTTTGCGACGATTACTCTATCGTGGGTACGTGGCGTTTTCCGGTATTCTTCCGCCGCCTTTAGGCGGATTACGCACGCATACTCGCCCCGAAGTGGGGGACGAGCTTGTGGCCAAAAGATGTGGAATGGCGATTTCCGAGATTGAGTTGCTTCGATCGCATTCCTTGAGCGAAAATGCGAGGGAAGGGATCCCTTTGTGCCGTATCTGTCGTTTGTTTGAGAGCATGGCGTCTCGGGCAGGAGTCTTTCTGACTTTTGCCGGGGAGGATTTTATGGGGGAGGAGATGCCCGTGATGTGCCTTGTGCCTCGCATGATGGAATTTTGTACCTTTTTCTGCATGACAATGTTGGGAGACGTATCGAGGGATCGCAAAGTCCACGGAGATATTTCTTTGCTGACAACGCCTGAAGGCGTGGTGCCCAATATCACCTTACATACCCTAACGGAGTCATCTACTCTTCGTAAACGCTCCGAGAGCGCATGGTTCGATACGGTGGATCACGTCCTTTGCCAGGCTGAAATTAATGGCGTTTATATACGGCTTGCGACCGATGTATGCGATGATATGCCGCTATCCGTGGGTGATGAAGCACAACTGTTTTTGAGAACGGAATTGACCTTTAGCGAGGATCCCGCAAAGCATCCGCCCGCGGGTCTCAAGAATAAACAACACCTGATTTTTGATGAAATCTGTGAATAAAAAATTAAATATTCAATCAAAAGGCTGTCTTGAAAGACGCCTTTTTTTAATTTATGGGCACTTTCACCACGGGAGGCGATAAAATAGGCCGAGAGAGGAAAATATGCCCAAAATTATATGAACTTTTTGTAAACATTTTTGAAACCTCTTGATTTTCTTCAATTTGTGGTATATAATAAGAGCCAAGGTGGTGGAAAGTGGAGCAAAGTGTGGGAACGTGGAGCGAAATTCCATCAAAACGACGGCGAAGGGGTGCCGAAACGGTTTTATCTTAGATAAAGCTGCTGTGAAAAGCCCCGTATCTTTCAGGAAAGGAGGCGTGTATATGTTAACAGGCGAGTACAGACATTCCATCGACGCAAAGAACAGACTGTTTATTCCTGCGAAGCATAGGGAGAATTTGGGAGCTTCCTTTGTCATTGCGAAAGACATCCGCACGCCCATCCTGAAGGTGTATTCTCTGGAGGCTTGGGAAGCCTACACCGCACCCATCAAGAACATGGAACGCAAGCTGGCTGAAAAGTTCGCTCGTTTCCTCTTCCCGGGTGCCGATCCCCAAAGTCCCGACGCGCAGGGCCGCGCCGTGATCTGCAAGGATCTTCTCGATTACGCACATATCAATTATCAAGATTCCAAAGAAGTGGTCATCCTCGGATGCGGCGAATATGCCGAGATCTGGTCGCTCAAGGATTATGAGGCCGCCAAGGCTGCTGAAGATCTTGACGCACTCAGAGAAGAGCTCGAAAGGATGGGCCTGTGATGGGTGAAGACAAAACGCCCGTCAGCTTCTCTCATACATCGGTTCTCTTGCAGGAGTGTTTGGACGGACTTGCCATCAAGCCCGACGGCATTTATGTAGATGGAACTTGCGGCGGTGCGGGGCATTCCTCCGAAATCGCCAAACGCCTGACCACGGGGCGCCTGATCGGTATTGATCAGGATATGACAGCGGTGGGTGTGGCTACCGAGCGTTTGGCTCCTTATGGAGAACGTGCCATGGTGGTACACAGTAATTTCTGTGAGTTGGATGCCGTGTGTCGTGAGCTGGGTATTTCTCACATCGACGGCTTTCTCGCTGACTTGGGAGTTTCTTCCTATCAGTTGGATACACCCGAGCGAGGCTTCTCCTATATGGCTGATGCGCCCTTGGACATGAGAATGAACAGCCGTCAGCAAAACGACGAAGAATCCAATAGCGTGAGCGATCACAGCTTGACCGCCTACGATGTTGTGAATACTTATAGTGAATCAGAGCTGAGACGAGTGCTGTATGAATACGGTGAGGAGCGATTCGCCCCCCGTATCGCACAACGTATCGTCAAGGCCAGGGAAACAGCTCCTATCCGTACCACGGGTGAGTTGGTTGCTCTTATCAAAGAAGCCATCCCTGCGGCGGCGAGGGATGGGGGACATCATCCCGCCAAGCGTAGCTTTCAGGCCATCCGCATCGAAGTCAACCGCGAGCTGGACGTGATTCGTCCCGCCTTGGAATCTGCCTTGGAGCTTTTGAATCCCGGAGGACGCATCGCGGTCATTACCTTCCATTCTTTGGAAGATCGCATTGTCAAGCAGACTTTCGCGGATATGGCATCGGGATGCACCTGTCCTAAGTCTTTGCCCATTTGTGTGTGTGGCAAGAAACCGCAAATCAAGATCATCTCCAAAAAACCTATCCTCCCCGGTGCGGAGGAATTAGCGGTGAACCCCCGCTCTCGCAGTGCTAAGCTGAGAGTTGCTGAAAAGCTGTAGAAAAACGTCTTCGTGCAGGGAGGAGTTTTCAAGGGTTCTCGGCACTTTTGAGTCAGTCAATCCCCACCCCGAAGGGTGGACGCATATATTCGATGGGAAAGGAGCAGTCGGTTATGGAAAAGGAATACACTCGCCATGAGCCTGTGGTCATTAGCTATAGCAGGAGCAGTGCCCGTGTGGTTCGTGGTGAAGATCTGGATCCTTATGTCCGCCGCCGCAAGGATGCGGAAACAGTGGATACAGATACCCGTTACATAGAAATGTTCTGTGAGCGGTACCGTGATCGTGGAGTTGCAGGCCGCGTTCGCAGGGAAGCCATTGAGCAGAAGAAGAAGGAGGCTTTGCATCGTGCAGAGACCCCCGGATCCTATGTAATGACCGATGCACTGGCGGAGGCTTCCGGACACGGCGCTTCCGATGCCTATCGAAGTGGAATCAGTGACGGTAAACGGTACATGACGGCGGATGATTTCCGTCGCTATTACCGGGACCAGCGGAGCTACCGATACCCTCAGTATCGGGATGTGAAGCAAACGCCCGAAAGCCGCGAGGCGATTCGTGCGATGGTCGTTGCCCGGGAAAACGCGAAGGGGGTACCTTCGTTAAAAAAAGCCGGGTGGCTTACTGATACTGACAAGCTTCCTGCCTTTGTTCGCAGTTTGCTGGCCATCAAGGCCTTCGCTAAGCTGAATCAATGGGCAGGTGAAACCTTCCCCCGTGAGAAGGAGATGGTGATTGCGGCTCCCCAAAAGATCCGCAAGTCCATTCCCGCAGGGCTGGTGGCGACACTTGTCACGGTTGCCGTATCCATGTCTATGGTGATTGGCAGCACGGTATTGGTAAGCCAGTCCACGCGAGAAATTAGCCAACTCAAGGAGGAGCTTTCTGTTCGTGAGGACGCTGCGCGCGATCTTGCGGATATGCTTGCGCTGAAAAGCGATATGCTGACGATTGAAGACAAAGCTGCAAATGAATTGGGTATGGTCAACGAAAGATACCTGGATGGAGGCTATCTTGATGACCAATCCGAGGATTATGTGGAGGTGTTTGGTGAGCAAAGCGAGGAAAAAAATCAAGGCCTCTCTGCTTTGCTCAGCGCCTTCGGCTTTGGGGATTGAAAAATCGAGACACTGTATGTCATAACGAGCGATAGGGATTCATACCATATTGGTGGACGCTCCTGCCCGAGTCGATCGTTACTCCCCTGATACCCGACCTGCCGGAAATCAGGATGATGCAACTATATTACGATCAGGCGGCGTGTGCAAACTCGCCGCCTGTGCTATATTCAAAGGTTATTTCGGGGGCTTTGCCGAAGGAAGATCGGAGATTTCCGGTATCTTCCATCGCCCAAGCTTTCGAAGAATCCGGGAACTTAAAAGAAAGGAGACAGCATGAATCAACCGACACGGGAGCCCGGCTCCTTTTCCAATCGAGACTCTTTGTCCTCTCCTTTTCGTCCTACCGATATCCAAAGCATCAAGCGCGGCACTCTTATAGGTGTCGCCATTGGTCTCTTGTTTGCGCTTTTGCTCATCAGGATCCTCTTGCTTCAAACCGTGGGATACGAAAAATATCAGAATAAGGTCATCAATCAGCTCACCACTGAAGCTGAGGTGGTGGCAGATCGCGGGAAAATATACGATACCAATGGCGTTTTGTTGGCAACCAATATCACCACTTACCGCGTTTTCATTGCACCTCGTACCATTGAGGCCTGCTCTGCCTCTGATCATAAAAATTATGCTGATAAAATTTCACAAGGTCTTTCGGAAATTTTAGACGTCACCTACGAATCGGTCATGAAGCAAACGACCTACACTAAATATTTGGATCGTACAGTAGCGCGCAATGTGGATGCCGCTACCGCCGCACAGGTGGAAGCCCTGATTGACAAGGAAGATTTCCACGACATGGTGTTTTTACAGGCGGGCAGTCAGCGATACTATCCCTACGGCACTATGGCCTGCCATGCGTTGGGTTTTACAGGCAGCGATGGTGTAGGACAGTACGGCTTGGAGCTTCAATATAACAGCGTTTTAGCCGGTACCAACGGAAAGTATATCACAGCCAGAGACTCCCATGGCAACGAAATGCCCTACGAATACCAAAGCTATATTGAAGCCAAGGACGGCAGCTCCATTGTTACCACGTTGGATGTCAATATCCAAGCGGTATTGGAGGAGCAGCTTCACACCACCTATGTGGAATCAGGCGGCGCCAACCGTGCCACAGGCATCGTTATCAATGTCAAAACCGCTGAGATCTTAGCGATGGCTACCTATCCCAACTTCAACCTAAATCAGCCCCGAGAGCTCAATGAGGATTGTCAGGCTGTACTGGATTCCAGCGGCTTTGCCGAGGGAACCGATGAATATATGAAGCTCAAGCAGGAGCTTCAGCTCATGACCTGGTCCAATAAGGCCGTAACCGAGGTTTATATGCCAGGCTCCACCTTTAAGATTGTGACCGCTTCTATGGCTTATGAGGAAAACCTGGTCAAGGAAAATGAGCATTTCTACTGTCCCGGTTATCACGTGGTCATGGGACGGCGGATTCGGTGCCACAAAACCACGGGACATGGTTCCCTTACCTTTGCCGGAGGTCTTCAGCAGTCTTGTAACCCCATCCTTATGATGATGGGTGCTCGCATTGGACAAGAAAATTTCTACCGTTATTTCCAAGCCTTCGGATATCTGGAAAAAACAGGCGTCGATCTTCCGGGCGAGGGCACCAGTATTTTCTATCGTGAGGACGCTTTCTCTGAGTTGGATTTGGCCACCTCCTCTTTTGGTCAGAACTTTAAGATCTCTCCGATTCAGCAGATTATGGCTGTGACTGCCGTGGCCAACGGCGGATATCTCATGACCCCCCGCTTGGTCAAGGAGATCCGCGACACCAAGGGCAATGTCATCAAAACCTTTGAACCTGAAGTGAAACGCCAAATCATTTCCTCCGAAACCGCCAAAATGCTGGCCAAGATTCTGGAGGAAGGTGTGTCGGGCGACGGTGGTGCAAAGAATGCTTACGTGGCAGGTTACCGCGTGGCCGCCAAAACAGGTACCTCCGAGAAGATCGACAAGAAAAACGAAATGAATGATGGCAGAAACTATTACGTTTGCTCCTGCGTGGGATTTGCACCTGCTGATGATCCCGAAATCGCCGTATTGATTTTGGTGGATGAGCCCACCAAGGGCGTGTTGTACGGCAGCTATGTGGCCGCCCCCTATGTTGCCAACGTGATGGAGCAGGTATTGCCTTATCTTGGCGTGGAAGCGGTTTACACCGACAAGGAATTGGCGCACATGGCTGTGGAGACTCCCTATCTTGTGGGTTGGTCTGTCAGCGCGGCCAAGAAATATGCCGCTGACGCGGGTTTTGAAGTAGAGATTGTGGGCGAAGGATCTGTGATACGCAATCAATCCCCCGCCGCAGGCGTCGAGATGGAATCTGACCGAGCTACCCTTATTCTGTATACACAGACGGGTGCCACCCCCGAAATGGTGGCCGTACCCGATCTTTTGGGTAAGACGGCTGTAGCCGCCAATGAAACCTTAGCCAGTCGCGATCTCAATATCCGCATCCAAGGCACCAACAATTACCTGAGCGGTACGGGTGCCGTAGCCATTGCCCAGAATTATGCGCCGGGCACCATGGTGGAAAAGGGAACCGTGATCACGGTAACCTTCCGCAACAAGGATGAAGCAGATTGATCTTGCCACCCTTCAGATAGCATCTGCTTGAAAACACGGCAAATCCCAACCGCCGCGCATGGGTAGACCCCTCAAAAGTAAGGACGTGTATCACACCGCAAAAAGGAGTGATCGTCATGCTCGAAAAAAAGAATGTATCCATGGCCGTCCTTTGCCGTGAAGCGGGGATCACCCCGCCGCCTCTCTCAAATCATATCCAAATCTGCGGCGTAACTGCCGATTCCCGTCGTGTATCGGAGGGATGGCTGTTCGTAGCCATTCCCGGGTTTCATCGGGACGGAACTCGCTATATTCCAGAGGCTGTTGCCGCGGGAGCGGCGGCCGTTGTGGTTGCGCCGGGTACAGATGTTTCAGGAAATATCCCTCTGATTTTTTGTGAAAACCCCAGGCGAGCCCTTGCGGCGCTGTGCGATGCTTTCTATGACCATCCCGCCCGGCACCTGACCCTGGTAGGGATCACAGGTACCAACGGAAAAACCTCTGTAGCTACCATGCTGGCACATATCCTCAGATGCGCCGGACGCCCTGCTGGTGTGATTGGTACAATTGGAGTGATAGACCCCGAAGGGAAGCCCGTGTCGATTCGCTCTCCTGATGAAACCGCCAATATGACCACTCCCGACCCGGAGGAGTTGTATGCCATTCTAAACGAAATGGCAACGGCGGGAAAGCGCTTGGGAGAAAGACCTGTGGTGGTCATGGAAGTGACTTCCCACGCACTCTTGCTGGGGAAAGTCGCTCCTTTGACGTTTGATTGCGCTGTTTTTACCAACCTGACACCCGAGCATTTGGATATGCACGGAGATATGGAGAGCTACTATGTCGCCAAGCGCGCCTTGTTTTCTGCTTGTCGCGTGGCTGTGGTCAATGCTGACGATCCCTCCGGCGAGCGGTTGATCACGGATCCTGCCACATCTGCGAAAACCTGGTATGTATGCCATACTTCACCTATGTATCAATGCGTGGACACGCTCCATCCGGGAAGATGCTGCAATTTGGTTTTCGGGGGTCAAATCAAGCTTTTGGGGCTTGAAGGAATCGAATATCGCCTGATGTCTCCCAGCACACGTGTAAGGATCACCTGCCCTGTCCCGGGGAGTTTTACCGTTATGAATTCCATGGAAGCGGCTGTAACGGCCATTTCCCTGGGAATCGCGCCGGGACGTATCAAGGAAGCGCTGTCTACCTTTTCGGGTGTTCCGGGAAGGCTGGAGCGAGTTCCCCTTCCGGAGCACGTGGAATTTTCTGTATTTTTGGACTATGCCCATACCCCCGATGCCTTGGAACACCTTCTTTCTACCGCCGCACGGCTTCGAAGCAGAGGCTCGCGGCTTGTGGTGATGTTTGGCTGCGGCGGTGATAGAGATCCTACCAAAAGACCTTTGATGGCTACTGTGGCATCTCGCATCGCAGATACGGTTATCATCACATCGGATAACAGCCGAACCGAGGATCCCCTGAAAATCATCCAAGATATCCTTGCGGGCTTGGATCCTACCTGCGATCACGTGGTGATTCCTCAGCGCCAAGAGGCCATAGACTATGCCATTCGCTCGGCTCGCCGAGGGGATGTAGTCCTTTTGGCAGGGAAGGGCCATGAAGCCTATGAAATCGATAAATACGGTCGCCACCCTTTTTCCGAGCGGAAGTTGGTGATGGAGGCTGTTCAAAAATATCACCCGAAGCAACACGGTTAGAATACATTGAAAAGAGTGAATCTATGAAAATCAAGATCCAGGATAGACCGCTTACCCTTACGGAAATTGCCCACATGGCAGGAGGCACTCTCTTTATGTCGGAGAGTCGGGAATCAACCCTGATACGCTATATTTGTACTGATTCCAGAGAGGCCGATGCAGAAACCTTGTTTTGCGCCATCATTGGTGAGCGTGTGGACGGACACAATTATATTTCTGCCGCTATGGGAAAGGGCTGTTTTGCCGTTCTGTGTCAGAAAATCCCTGCTGAGGACATATGCGCCGTGGTGGTAGAAGATACTGTATCCGCATTTGGACGCTTGGCTGAATTCTGCCGACAGAACCATTTGAAGGATCTTTTTATCACGGCTGTCACGGGTAGTGTAGGTAAGACCACCACCAAGGAGTGTATTGCCGCTGTTCTTGGGAATCAAGAAAATTTGTTCAAAAAAGAAGGGAATTATAACAGCACCATAGGACTTCCCCTGTCCATGCTGGAAATTTCCCGCGACCATACCGCCGCCGTATTGGAGATGGGCATGAGTGGCTTTGGAGAAATTCAATCCATGTCGAATGCCGCTCATCCCAACGTGGCGTGTATCATTAACATTGGCACATCTCATATGGAGCATTTGGGGAGCCGAGAGGGCATCGCTAAAGCCAAGTTGGAGATCATTGAAGGCATGAAGTCGGGAAGCATATTGCTCATTAACGGCGACGAGCCCCTTTTAGATCAAGCCTTTGCCCTGTGTCAAGAAAAGGGTATCACCTGTCTTTCCGTCTCGATCACGCAGCCCTCCGCCGATTTCTACGCTACAAATATCAGCGCTACCGGACGTGGTATGACCTTTGACCTACATACACCTATGGGTATCATGGAGGATTTAACCATCCTCGCTGTGGGCGAGCATATGGTTTGGGCAGCCGCCTTTGCGGCCTCCGTAGGGGGGTTACGCGGCATGAATAAAGCATCCATTTGTCAAGGCTTGCTTGGCTACCGCCCTGCCGGAATGCGCCAGAATATGACTACACAAAACGGCATTACCTTTATTGAGGATTGCTACAATGCCGCCCCTGAGTCCATGACCGCCGCTTTGTCTGTCTTGAAGCTGACTGCCAAAGGACGCATGATTGCCGTCCTTGGCGATATGAAGGAATTGGGCGACGATACCGTCAATCTCCACCGCGCCGTGGGACAAAAGGTGGCCGAGCTTGCCTCGGACGGTAGAGAAATATGCCTTGTAACCGTGGGTGACTTGGGTGCTAAGATCGCCGCAAGTGCCGCCTCAAGTCTCCCTGCTGACTGTATTTTCGTCAGCCGCAATACAGCCCCCTATGAGGACGTTGTCCGTCACCTCAAGGACTTGATCCGTGAGGGTGATACCGTCCTGTTCAAAGCCAGCCGCGCCATGACTTTAGAAGTTATTTTCAACGCGCTGAAAGCCAAATGAAAGAGGAATAAAAATGCTGTTTAAAGATCAATTTACCGATATTGCATCCAGGTTTAGTCTGACGAATGGTGACCTGATCGCTATATTTGCCACACTTGTTGTATCCTTCCTTCTGACAGTCATTGCGGGAAAGATCATTCTGCCTGTCCTCCGCGCAAAGAAGGTGGGGCAGATCATCCGCGAGGATGGCCCAACTTGGCATATGGGTAAATCTGGTACCCCCACCATGGGTGGCATCAGTTTTATCATTCCTTTCCTTCTTTGTATGGTGGCTGTGGCGATCCTTTTTGCCGTATGCGGTCAGGCATCTGCTTTAATCCCCTTTGCGCTTGTGGTATGTTATGCGGTATTCAACGCAATGATCGGGTTTATCGATGACCGCTGTAAACTTCTCAAGAAGCAGAATGAGGGTCTTACCGAGATCCAGAAGCTGGTACTGCAATTTGCATCGGCGGGTGCGTTTATTGCCATGATGGCCATTACGGGCAACCTGACTACCGTTTTCCATATTCCCTTTATCGATTGGGCACCCGACCTTGGATGGTTTGCTTATCCCATTTATCTGTTGGTGCTGGTGGGATTTGTCAATGCCACCAACATCACCGACGGCTTGGATGGACTTGCCTCCTCGGTGTGCGCTGTGGTCGCGGTCTTTATGACGGTCTTTTTTATCCTGTATTCGAACAGCGCAGAAAAGGGAAGCATGGGCTTTATTTCCGCCTCGCTTTTGGGTGGA
The DNA here is from genome assembly GCA_015064015.1 of Oscillospiraceae bacterium. Classification (GTDB taxonomy): domain Bacteria; phylum Bacillota; class Clostridia; order Oscillospirales; family CAG-272; genus CAMEON01. The sequence continues at coordinate 18,395 of SVTB01000024.1, forward strand.
GTCCTGGGATTCCTCGTTTACAATTTCCATCCCGCCAAGATGTTTATGGGTGACACCGGCTCATTATTTTTGGGGGCTGTCATCATGGGCTGTGCCGTCACAGCAGGTGCGCTTCTTTTGTTCGTATTGGCAGGATTTGTGTTCGTGATGGATATGTTGTCCAGCCTTATCCAGCGCTACTACTACAAGCTGACCCATGGTAAGCGCCTCTTTAAGATGGCGCCCGTCCACCATCATTTTGAAAAGTGCGGTTGGAAGGAAGTGCAGATCGTAGCCCTCTTTGCGGGGGTATCTCTCCTTTTTTGTGTGCTTGCATTTTTCGGTGTATGATTTCATAGCGATTCTTTGAAAGGAGGTGCGTGATGGAACGCGATCCCAATCGAAAAGGTTTTTCCTTTAAAGGCGTCGGCCGCAAACTGGACCGAACCGTGACGCGCCTGACGGGAAAGTTAGATCATTTAGGCGATCAGATGGACGAGCGTATGCGGGAAAACGATCCTCTGTTTACCCAACCCATCCACGAGGAAAAGCCTATCAGAGAGCGGATTTTGGTCAGGAGCGGTATTGATCTGCCTTTCCTGTTTATCGTCATCGCTTTGGCTGTCTTTGGTGCTATCATGGCATATAGCGCTAGCTCGGTGTACGCCGACCAATACCACGGAGACAGCGCCTACTATTTCAAGCGACACATGATCTACCTGATCTTGGGTGTGGTGGCATCCATTCCCTTCGTCATCAAGGCAAGACCGTGGTTTTGGCGAATGTTTGGCGTAGGAAGCTACATCGCATCTGTCTTACTTTTGCTTCTCGTACTTATCATCGGTTCCAGCTATGATTCGGGTGCGACCCGCTGGATTCAGATAGGTCCTGTCTCGGTACAACCCTCGGAAATCGCTAAAATGGCGGTGATCTTGATGATCTCCTTGGAAATGAGTAAATATGAAAAGCAACTGAAAAACGAGCAGAAATTTGGGGGACATCTCCGTTACGGCGTGATCTACCCCATGCTGATTTTCGGCTTCATTTGTGCGCTCGTTATGCTGGAAAGGCACCTGTCGGGTATTATTATCATCGGCCTTTTGGGCTTGACCACCATGTATTTGGGGGGAACAAAGGGGAAATATTTTCTGTGGCTTATCGGTATTGGCGCCGTAGCGGTGCTCGTGGTTCTCCTGTTTTCGGATTATGCCCAGACCCGTGTGACCACATGGCTTTTTATCGATAAGGTGGATCCATTGGGGTCGGCGTGGCAGACGTTACAAGGTCTCAATGCCATTGGTTCCGGTGGATTCTTCGGGAAAGGACTTGGAAACAGTCAACAGAAATACGGTTACGTTTCTCAGCCACAGAACGATTTCATTTTTACCATCGTCTGCGAGGAGCTGGGATTTATCGGCGCCGTTTGCGTGGTGGTACTGTTCGGTCTTTTGGTGTGGCGCGGATTCAAAATTGCCTCCAAGGCACCCGATAAATTCTGCGCCATGGTGGTTTACGGGCTGATCATCAAGGTGGCACTTCAGACCATTTTGAACATAGCGGTCGTGACCAACTCTATGCCCAATACCGGAATCGCTTTACCTTTTTTCTCCTCGGGCGGTACGGCGATCATTTTGCAAATTTTTGAAATGGGCATGATCCTGTCCATCTCACGATATTCTTATCAAAAACGATAAATTGTTGTTTATCTTTTTTCCACTTTCTTTCCTCGTCGAAAGAAAGTGGAGTAAAGAACGCCGCTCAAGGGAGATGTTTCTCCCTTGAGAAACCCTCTCAAGGTGACGCACGCCGCCTATGGC
>SVTB01000025.1 GCA_015064015.1 Oscillospiraceae bacterium
ACCGCTCGGTGAGCATATCCGTGATGTGTACGTCCACCCAATCGGGGAGGTTGGGGGGCGCTTTGATGATGCCCCGCTTGGAGTCCAGGGGACTGCCGCAGGACACGCCGATAGACAGGGGTCTGTGACCTTCAGCTGCGGCCTTCATCGTAAGCTCGTCAGCGGCGGCCATGATATTTTCCAGAGTTTCTGTGACGGTGGTGGTGGGGAAACGGCGTTTTTCAAGGACGTTGCCCTGCTCGTCTCCCAAAATGACGGCGCATTTGGTGCCGCCGATGTCGATGCCGAGATAGTGGTTCATGGTATATCCTCTCAAAGAAAGAACTCATTGATATAGTGTGCCACCCCATCCTCTTCATTGCTCCCGCACACCACGTCAGCTACCGCCTTGACCTCGGGAACGGCGTTGGCCACGGCCACACCGAGGCCGCACACAGACAGCATTCCAAGGTCGGCCATATCGTCGCCGAAGGCCACGATCTCGTCGCAGGTGACACCGAAATGGGCGGCTACGCCGACGAGGGCGGTCTCTTTGGTGGCGGCAGGATGTGCCAGCTTGTGGCCGAAGCTGCTTGTGTTCTTGGAGGGTGTGAACAAATAGCGTGGGTCGCCTTCAAACAGGGCAGCCACTTTGTCGGGCTCGGGGGAGCAGACCGTGATCTTGGTGGCGGCTTGCAGGGCGGCCTCTGTCAATTCTTCGTCGGACACGCGGCGGTAATGAAGAAATTCCTTCTGCCCTATGGGGATGGCGGGGTTGGTGGTGACGTCCTCGGTCTCGCCGCAGATGCGGATGTGATCCACGAAAGGCGCGGACAGGCAGGCGAGAGCGGCCTCAAGGGTGTCCTTGGGGGACAGCACCGCGCGGTAGATCACTTGATCCCCCACCACGGCGTACGCACCGCCCGTGTGGATGATGGCGTCGGGACAAAGCTCTTGCGTTACCAATAGGGTAGAATAAAGGGAGCGAGCCGTAGCAACGGCGAACAGCATCCCTTTTTCTCTTGCTGTGCGGATGGCATTTATGGTGACCGCCGACAAAGTCTCGTTCTCCCAAAGGAGTGTGCGATCCAAGTCGGAGACGATCATTTTTAATGACTTTTTCATTGGTCAAACCCGTACCAATCGTCAAAGCCGCAGAGTGCGAGGGCGTTCATGTATGTTCTGTAGCCAAGATGCTTGGGTTCGAGGATGAAGTGGGACGTACCGCGCTCACCGTTTGCCGTCCACTCGATGTAGAGGAAACGGTCGGCAAGACCTTCCACGGGCAAAGAGGCGGCGGGGGCAGCGGCATCAGAAGGGACAGTCACCTCGCCCGACAAGATGGCGGGGACGGTGTTCAAGTCGGTATCTACGGGCAGTCCCGTCACGTCCTTCACAGTGTAAGTGATGGTGACATTCTTCTGCGTGTCGTTGATGCCCATGAGGGTGAAGACTCCGTTTTCGGGGTCAGCGAAGGCCATGTGAAGGGGATTCTGTACCCGTTTGATGAAGAAATAAGCCAGCTTGGGCGTGAAATCGTAATTCACCACGGCGTCCGAGATCTGAGGCCAGCCGTCCAAAAGATTCCACCAGATGATGCCCGTCCGCCGCCACTTGGCCGTGCGGAAGCGTTCGATGAAATACTTGAACGCCTCGGCCTGGGAGATCTGGCTCATCTTGGCGAAGGTGTTCAGATCATGGGGGGTATCGGTGAACATATGCTGTACCTGGCTGGTCATGAGACGGATGCGATAGTGGAAATTACCCGTGTACTTCAGCTCCATGGTGGTCTGATGGAGGAACCAGGAGGGCTTGGGGTCACCCGCGAAGGGGTCTGCCTCGGTGCCCTTATCGAAGATGGGCCACAGCTCGTCCTCGGGGATATACGTCTTGAGCGTTTCGGGCGCGGGACAGCCGTGGTAGCCCGTTTCAGATGCGAAATGACAGCCCGCGGTGCGGTAGTAAGGGCCTTTGAAATAGTCGCGGGGACCCCACAGGTGATCCTCGGAGATGTCGGCGGTGCCCTGCATACTGACGATGTTGGCGGGATTCTTCATGGCCTCGATGGCATCCTCGTCCAGATAGGGGGAGGAGGGCAGGTAGGGTCTTGTGAAGTCCTGGAGACGCAGTACGTCGGGGATGATCTTACGGGTCAGGATATTCTCCGCAGGATCGCGGCGGATGCCGTGCCAGCCCCACCAAGCGAAGTCGCACTCGTTGTCCCCCGCCCATAGGCAGAGGGAGGGGTGATTACGGAGCTTTTTGACGATGTGATCCACTTCCTCACGGAGGGCATCCTGCATTTTTTCGTCCACGGGGTAGATGGCACAGCCCATGGCGAAGTCCTGCCAGACCATGATGCCGTGGGCATCGCAGAAGTCAAAGAAGGCGTGATCCTCGTAGACGTTACCGCCCCAGCAACGAACGATATTGCAGCCAGCCTCGTCCAGCATCTCCAAGGCCTTGGGAAGTCTTTCTGCGTCACGGGAGTGGAAGGCGTCCAGGGGAACCCAGTTGGAACCCATGGCGAACACGGGCTTGTGGTTGATGAGGAAGCGGAACTGACCGTTCTCCCCTGCAAAGGTGGTGCGATCCAGCTCTACCGTGCGGATGCCTGTCTTCATGGTCTTGGTGTCTACAACGACACCGCCGCGGCGCAGGGTCACGGTCACGTCATACAGATAAGACTGACCCGCGTTGCGGGGGTACCACAGATACGCCCCGTGGACAGGGATGAAGATATTCCCGCAGGTGTGCCAAAGATCGGCGGTATAGGAGAAGGTACAATCGTTGCAGACACCGTCCACCGTGATCGTGTAGTCATTGGGCAACTCATGGGGGTGCTTGTCGCAGTCGAAGGGATAGTAGGTATCCCCACCCAGGTCAACGGCATAGTAGAGGTTCAGCTCAGCGTAGCCACGGGTGTGATCCTCGGGGGCAGGCTGAACCATGCGGGTGTAGAGGAAGGTCTCGCGGATGGCGGGGGCCTTCACCGTGTCGATGTAGACGGGCCGCCAGATGCCCCCCGATACGGCGCGGCAGAGGATATCCCAGCCGAAGGAGGAGGGAGCCTTGCGGGTATAGAGGGAGGCGTAGCCGAAGGGGAACATACCCGCCGAGGGGGGCAAAATGTCCTCCTGCGCGAGGATCATGGTGGGGAGGATATGCACCAGAAGCTCGTTGTCTTTGTCTTTTAGGTAAGCAAACTCGCGCAGGGAAAGAGTGACCTCGTAGGTCATGAACATATTGTTGGTGTATTCGTAACGAACACCGTTTATGTAAATGGCCGCATAGGTATCAATACCCTCAAAACGAATGGAGAAAAGCTCATTTTCGGCCAGCGTGGGCTTATCAAAGGTGGTTTGATAAATGAGGTGCCGATCCTCCAGCTCACGGAGCTTGGTAATGTTGCTGCCCCAGTAAGGGTCTTCCAGAAGTCCCGCCCGCACCATATCCAGCTCGAAATTGCCGGGAACGACGGCGGGGATGGTCACGCCGAGGCTATGATAATCGGCAGGGGGATGTATGCTTCCATCGTTGTGACGGCAGTATTCCTTGTGGGGAATGATCGTTAAGGTCCAATCTTTCAGCTCAATACGCATGGGGGACTCCTTTCAGCATAAAGTATCCACCTTATTATAACATAAAATTTCATGTGTGGCAATAGAATCTACCGAAATTTGCGAAAAAATACGCGTTATGATGAATCCTGCGAGAGATTTGACAAAGCTTGCGCATTTGACTTGCATTTTTTGAAAAAATATGATATAATAAAACATCTATGGAAATTTTCAAAAAGGAGTGCGGCCATGCTGAAAAACCTTAAAGCGAATTTGTCCCTCGGCATTCGCCGCGTGGATCCTGTTCTTTTGATCTGCACTCTGGTGCTGTTGGGCGTCAGCCTTTTGACGGTTTGGGGCGCTGTGGACAACTTTGGCATGAGCAAATTGCGGATGCAGTTGGCCATGGGACTTTTGGGAATTTTTGCGACCATTGTGGTGGCCAATTTGGACTATCATATCATTTTGGATCGGTTGTTTTGGATAATGCTGATCTTTTCGGCAGGCATTTTGGCTTTGACACTGGTGGTGGGACGCACGGGTGCCGCCATGGAAACTACCAACAAAAGTTGGTTGACCATTCCCGGCATTGGCATTGATATTCAACCCTCGGAGTTTGTCAAAATCACCTTTATCTGTACATTTTCCAAGCACTTATGGACGGTGCGGGAGAAAATCAACCGTCCTTCCACCTTGGGGCTCTTGTTGCTCCACGGCGGGCTGATCATCGGTTTGATTCTTTTATCGGGTGACTTGGGTGTGGCCTTGGTGTACATGGTTCTTTTCATGATTATGCTGTTTTGTGCGGGGCTTCACCTGTGGTATTTTGGCGGTGCTTTGGCGGCCGTTGCCGTTGCATTACCCTTTTTATGGGATCACTTGGCGGCCTACCAACAGGATCGTATTTTGGTGGGCTTCAGCCCTGAGCTTGATCCTCTCGACCGCGGATGGCAACCCTTGCTCAGCCGTCAATGTATCGAAAACGGTGGCCTTTTCGGTGTTGGTTTATTTGGAGGCGGTGACTACGAGCAGTTAGCCGCGTCCCATACCGACTTTATTTTGGCCACCGTGGCCGAAAAGTTCGGTTTTGTTGGAGTTTTGGTGGTACTGGCGGCGCTTGTGGTCATGGTAATTCGTATTTTGTGGATCGGACGGCGTGCCCGCCGGGACTTCGGTAGTTATCTCTGCGTGGGCGTAGCGGCGGTTATGCTGGCGCAGATTTTAGAAAACGTGGGTATGTGTTTGGGGATCCTGCCCGTCATTGGCTTGACCCTTCCGTTTGTGTCCTGCGGCGGGTCATCCCTTTTGGCCACGTTTATGTTGGTGGGAATGGTTCATTCGGTGAATGCTCACCGTCCCGGAGAGCGCGGTCTGTGATGCCCGTAGAGATCTTCGGAAACAAATTTTGACAAACCTATTGCAATATGTGTATAAAAGAGTTATAATTAAATGTTAAATCTGAAAGGAAGGGTTCTATGTCTGTTTTGTTTCGAAACGTCCGTGTGTTTGATACCGCACGTCGTGACTTTATCCCCGGAGAGGTATGGGTAAATGAAGATCACATCGCAAAGGTGTCTTGGAACAAGGAAATTCCGACTACGGAATATAGGGATGCAGAGATATTGGACGGCTGCGGAATGTATTTGATTCCCGGTTTGGTGGACGTACATACCCACGGACGTGCCGGCGGAGATTTTGCCACCGCAGATGAAGCTATGCTCTGCCGTATGGCTGAGAGTTATCTTGCGTCCGGTGTTACTACCCTGTTGCCGACCTTGGCCTCGGCACCCTTGGGTGATCTGTATGCCGCGGCACGTCGCATTGAAACCGTCCGTGTGCAAAATCAGCATAATCCTGCCTGTGCCCGTTTTGCGGGCTTACATTTGGAGGGACGCTACTTAAATCCTGCCAAGCGCGGCGCTCACGCGCCCCACTTGCTGTATCCTTTGGATGCTGACGAAGCTTTGGGGATACTTAGCCAATGCGGTGGCGTGAAGCATATATCTGCGGCAATCGAACTGGATGGTGGAGCGGAATTTCTGCGCGCCCTGCGTGCTCATGGGGTAACGGTAGGCATGGGACATACCGCGGCTACTTATGCACAGGCTATGGCGGCCATTGAAGGCGGTGTTGCGTCCATGACCCACTTGTTCAACGCTATGCCTCCCCTGCATCATCGGGATGGCGGTGCGGTTTGCGCGGGGCTTGTGACCTCTCACGTTTATTGCGAGTTGATCTGTGACGGCTTCCACATTGCTCCCGAAATGGTTAAGCTGGCTTGTCGCATGAAGGGGGATCATTTGACTCTTATCACGGACTCCATGGAAGCCACCGATTGTGCTGATGGAGAATACGCCATTGCGGGAATGCCCGTGGTGGTGAAGGACGGCAAGGCACGCACCATTGACGGTGCTATTGCGGGTTCCACCTTGTCTTTGTGGGAAGCCGTTTTGAATCTGGTGTCCTTTGCGGAGATTCCGCTTGGCGAGGCTGTCTATGCCGCCACCATGGCACCTGCCCTGCAGGTGGGGCTTGCCCATGAGATCGGTTCGATTGAAGAAGGTAAGAGAGCCGATCTCTTGCTGGTGGATGATAACCACCGCCTTTCCCGTGTGATGCACGACGGTGTGTTTTGTACACCCCGAAAATAATCGAAAATATATCGTATGATGTTAGCAGAGACGATGCCGGACATTGTCCATTGAAAGGAGGTATTGGCTTGAAGCAGAAAAGTATACGCATATCCAAAGGTCCGGAGTCTATTCCCGGAGTTACTGTGTCGTTGATTCATCCCACGGTACAAAAAGCTTCGCTCCTGTATGCGGCACCGCTAAAGCGCCGCGCCCAAGCCGTACTCTCTTTCCCTAAAACTGAAAATCGACTGATGCTACTTTTGGGACTTTTGGCGTTTATAAGTTTTGGCTTCGTGGTGCCGATCATGACGGATTGCTTACTTCTTATGGGGGATCTTTTGAATGCTCTCTCTACCGAGGATAGGGTGATTTGGTGGCCCATGGCCTTGACGGTAGTTCTCAATCTCTTGTATTTTTTGCTGGTCACAGCGCCCTTGGGCGCGGGTCTATTCCGTATGGCCGTTTTGATGACCGAAACCTACGTTTCTGCGGCTTGTGAAGGTATGGCCCGAGGTGTTCATCCCGGCGAGATCTTATATCCCTTCACCTCGGCAGACGCTTACCGCCGCTGTTTGACGGTTGCCTTACAAGGGCTGGGATGGCTTCTTCTAACCTTCCTCCCCTCTGTGCTGCTGGTGGTATCTGCCGTATGGTGGATTCCTTGGCTGTGTCAAGGGCTTCCTGTGATTGTGTATGTGTTTCTGTGGGTAGGTGTCATTGGAGCCGCCTTGGGAAGTCTTGTGGGTCTTGCCCTGTGGGCGCTTCGCTTGTCAGGCTATGGGTACTTTGTGTTTGCCCGTCCCGATGATGATCTTGGGGCGATCCGCCGCGATTTTTTATCCCGTCAGCGTACAGGTAGTCTGCCTTTGTGGTTGTTGTTGGGACGCATCCTTTCCTGCCTTGTATCCATGGTAGCGCTCCTCTTGCCTCTTTTGCCCCACGCCCTGCCGCTGGCGCTCCTGTCGTGGGCGTCCTATGGGCGGTATTTGATGGATCTTTCTTTGGAAAATACTGAGTGTGTATCTATCACAGACAACGCGCTTGAATTTTAAAACGTATTTGTGCCGCCACCGGGCGGCGGGTTGGAGATTAACATGATAGATTATAACCGCGTATCCACTGAAGCTGATGCCTCCCCAAGGGTATCATTCGGCAAACGAAAAGCGGCACTTGTACTCATCGACATTGCTTGTTATGTGGTGGCGTATCTTTTGAATATTGCTCTTGTGTATATGTCGGACAGTATGATGCGCTTTTCCGCAGAGCGGTACGGGATTAACGCGATGATTTGCCTGTTATTTCTTATGGGCGGGCGAGCTCTTTTTTCGGTGTATCGTAATGTTTGGCGCTATCCTAACATTCGCGCATATCTGACCATTGTTTTGTCTGATGCGATTTTTGGCTTAGGCGCTCTGTTACTTACCCGCTTTCTCCCAAGCAAATGGGATGCCAACATCGGCTTTGCTCAAACTTTTTTGGTGGTAACACTGTTTAACCTTTCCACATTGGTCAATAGATTTTGTTATCAGTTGCTTCACCAAAATCGCAATGCCGGTGATGGTGCCTCTCGCAAGGAAAACGACCGCCATAAGATTGCTGTAGCCATTGTAGGTGCAGGGCAGGCCGGTACCAAACTGGCCGAGGAGCTGATCTATAACGCAAGCTCTCACTATCGCCCGATTTGCTTTGTAGATCGGGATAAAGGAAAAATCGGCGCCAAAATCTGCGGCCTTAAGGTGTATGGTGACGATGAGTCTGTGATCTCAAAGCTTATGGAGCTTTCTGTGCAGGAAGTTTTTCTCGCTCTTCCCAATGTGACGTCGGAGGAAGCAGCACAGTTGTATCATTTCTATCGACAGACGGGATGTAAGGTGAAGCTCTATGATTTCCCTTTGAAGGATGCGGGAAACGGTACCTCCAAGCGTCAGCTTAGAGACATTCATATTGAAGATCTTTTGTTCCGAAACTCTCTTGTTTTGGGAGACGAGGCCTCGAATGCCTTCTATCAAGGTAAGACCATTTTGGTTACCGGTGGCGGAGGATCTATCGGAAGCGAGCTTTGTCGTCAAATTGCCAAATGCCGCCCCGCGTGCCTCGTGATCCTTGATATTTATGAGAATAATGCCTATGCTATTCAGCAGGAGCTCATCCGCAAATACGGAGATGAGCTGAATTTGGCGGTGGAAATTGCATCGGTGCGAGATGAGGTTCGCTTAGAGGCAATTTTCAAGGCTTACCGTCCTCATGTGATTTTCCATGCGGCGGCGCACAAACACGTGCCCCTGATGGAGCACAGCGCCTGCGAGGCTGTCAAAAACAATGTAATGGGTACCTATTACACAGCCAACATGGCCGAAAAGTACAGTGCGGAGAAGTTCATTTTGATTTCTACCGATAAGGCGGTCAATCCTACCAATGTTATGGGCGCATCCAAGCGTATGTGCGAAATGGTTGTGCAGTGCCGAGAGGATAGCCAAACCTCCTTCGCGGCGGTACGTTTTGGCAACGTACTGGGCTCTAATGGATCCGTGATCCCCCTGTTTAGGGATCAGATTGAGAAGGGCGGCCCTATTACGATTACAGATAAACGTATCATCCGCTATTTTATGACCATCCCCGAGGCCGCGTGCTTGGTGATGCAGGCAGGCTCTATGGCTAAAAGCGGAGAATTGTTTGTTCTGAACATGGGTAAACCCGTGCGCATCCTTGATTTGGCAGAGAACATGATTAAGTTGGCGGGACTGACACCGTATGTAGATGTTGATATCGTAGAAATTGGCTTGCGTCCCGGGGAGAAGCTGTATGAAGAGCTGCTGATCAAATCCGAGACCTTGTCGGAGACCGAAAACAGCCTTATTTTTATCGAAAAGGACACTCCTTACACCCGCACAGAGGTGGAAAAGAAGCTGGAGATTCTGCAACAAGCGGTAGCGGCAACCGAATCTACGCTGAACGGCAGAAAGATCAAACGCGCCATGAAGGTTGTGGTGCCTACATACAGAGATCCCGAAGAAGTCAATAAGGAGTTTGAAGAATCCGAGGAGAAAAAATTATCTGAAGATTCTGAACACGAGAATCCTGCAATGCTCGTCGGCGTGGGAGCCGGAGCGCATTGAAAAATTGATCAGCGACAGCATCGCGCAAAGCGCGGTGCTACTTGGAAAGGAGCAGGCTATGTCGATGTGCCTTTGGAAATATAAACTTTGTGTATGCCTGTGTCTCGGATTGCTGGTGTGCCTATGCTGTACCGCTTGCTCGGATCAGGTACTCAATCCTGATGGCAGTATCGGACGCCCGGGCGACAATACGACATCCCAATCCCCCGTGCCGTCTTCTCCTGTGGGCAGCGGTCAGATCAGCTTGGAAACTGAGAAGCAAACGGGCGGCTCATTGGTCATCGGCGGGCAAGATCCCGAGGAGATGTTCAAGGACGCGCCCCACGTCATGCACGCCGAGTTTCTCAAGACGGGGGAATCCGACAGTATCCTCATCCGCATGGACGATACCGTGATCTTGGTGGATACCGCCGACAGCGATGATTACGGCGCGCTGAAGAATAAGCTCACCGGCTATGGGATCAGTACCATTCACCATCTGATCATTACCCATTTTGACAACGACCACATCGGCTCTGCGGCGGGAATCATCAAGGATTTTGATGTAAAGCAGATTTACATCCCCGACTACGTCCGCGATTCGGGGCTGTACCGCAACATGATGTCGGCTATTGAGGCGAAAGGGGAGGGAACCACCCTCCACCGCGTCACCGAGGACGTGGAGATCACTCTGGACTTCGGCCGCCTGTGGCTCAATCCCACCCATCTGTATCCCTCCGGGGAGGTGTTGGGTCAGGATACCCCCGGCGCGGCGGTGGAGGAGAATAACTTTTCTCTCATTACCTCCATCTATTTCGGGGATGTGTCCATGCTTCTGCTGGGGGACGCCGAGGAGGCGCGTATGGCCGAGTTCAACGCCTTGTTCTCGGAAGGGAACTACCCCACCTATACATTGGTCAAGACACCCCACCACGGCAGCTACGATAAGCATTTGGGCGCAAGCCTCTCGGCCATACGTCCCCGCTACTGCGTGGTCATGACCGACACCGAAAGCAAGGTGGAGGCGGGGCTGGTCACCTCCATGCGGGCGTCCGGCGCGGCGGCCTATTACACCTACAACGGGGAGATCACCTTCTCCACCGATGGAAGTGCTACCAAGCGGCTGCTGACGCAGAAGTGAAATTCAACCACCCGTTCAAAAAGTCAACTAAAACTGAACAACGCGGTTATTGAAAAAGCGCTTGTCATCTGGTATAATCATATCAGAACAAGCGCTTGTTACTTTTTATAGGAAGGTGTCTTATGAACATCACGTTAAATGAACAACTGAAAAAACTGCGAAAGAAGAAGGGCAACACCCAGGAGGATCTGGCCAATCATTTGGGGGTCACGGTGCAGGCGGTATCCAAGTGGGAGCGAGGCGAGGGCTATCCCGACATCACCCTCCTGCCCGCTGTCAGCGCTTATTATAACGTCAGCATCGACGAGCTGTTGGGCGTGGGGCAGGTGGAGCGGGAGAAGAAGATCGAGGCGTATCGGGATAAGAATTCTGCTTTGTTCCGAGAAGGCAAAAGCTCGGATCGCGTTGCTCTCATGCGGAAAGCTTTGGCTGAGTTTCCCAATGATCTGCGCTTGGTGTACGACCTGATGTATGCGCTAAGAGCCGAAAACAGCACCGAAAACGCTGATGAGATCATTGAACTGGGTGAACGAATTCTGGATGAGTCTACCGAAAATTACCAAAGAGAGGGAGCCATACAGTGTCTTTGCTATACCTATAGAAATAAAGGTGATGTGGAAGCGGCAAAAAAATACGCAGGTATGGGCGGTAGCCTTCCGGTTACTGTCAATGCCTTGATGCCAACCCTGCTTGAAGGCGAGGCGGCGGTTGCATACTGTCAATCCAATCTTCGAGAATACATGGACGACATCTGTCGCAATGTCGACATCATGGCTTGGAAAGGGAACTTCCCGCCTGAGGAAGAGATTTTGCTTCGAAAATTCGCGCTGGATTGCTTCAAGCTCCTATATTCCGACGAGAACTACGGTTTCTATCATTGTCGAGTCTCGAACCTCTATCATCAATTAGGCAACGATTATATGCGGCTGGGTCAGGTGGAGGAGATGTTTGTGAGCTTTGAAAAGGCCGCCGAGCACGCGATCAAGTTCGATACGAGAGTCGACTGCAAGTACACCGCCTTCATGGTCAACCGCTTGACCCATACCGTGGATTCGGCCTACAAGAACTATACCGAAAACGATTCCGCCCAGCTCATGCAGAGCTTCAAGGGCGAGGCTTACGCCGCTTACCACGACCATCCCCGCATGAAGGCCATCATGGAGAAGCTCTCCGAGGTGGCGGTGTTTTGAATCGTGTGAGGGGTCAACGGGCGCATACATAGGTGCACCCCTACCTTGAGATTTCATATCCCCACGAAATATGAAAGAACCCGACGCAAGCATCACGGCAAAAGCGTCGGGTTCTTTACTCAATTTATGTTAACGATAAATTGAATAATTAACAATACATAGAATATATGTGGCATTATACCACTTGAAAGATATAAAAAGTCAGATAATCCGTCTCGGGCACGTTCCAAAGGATGGGGTGATCGGGCCCCTGTTGGCGGGCTTCGATCTGGCGGAGGGACACGCCCGCGTCCTCGGCGGCGTTGTGAAGCATCTGCTTGAAATAGGTGTCGGTCATGAAATGAGAGCAGGAGCAGGTGGCCAGATATCCGCCGCGAGGGAGTAGCTTCATGGCCAATGCGTTGATCTCCCGATAACCCTTGATGGCGTTTTTGAGGGTGTCGCGGCTCTTGGTGAAGGCGGGCGGGTCGAGGATGATAAAATCATAGGGAGCCGCGCCGCGGCCCGTGGCGAGGGTGCGGAGATAGTCAAAAACGTCAGCCTTGACATAGGTAATTTTGTCCGAAAGCCCGTTCTGTGCGGCGTTCTCGGCGGCTGTTTTCAGGGCATCCTCGGAGATGTCCACCGAGGTGACGTGATCTGCCCCTGCAATGGCGGCGTTGAGGCCGAAAGAGCCCGTGTGGGTGAAGCAATCCAGCACGCGGCGACCCTTGGAAACGGCGTGAATGGCGCGGCGGTTATACTTCTGATCCAAGAAAAAGCCCGTTTTCTGACCGTTCACGTAGTCCACCGTGTAAGTAATGCCGTTTTCCACGATCTTGGTGGTGCCGTCAAGGCCGTCGGCATCGGTCTTGAGGGACAGGGACGGGTGGGTGTAGTAGCCCTCGAAGCGGGGCAGACCCTCTAAAGTGCGGATGGCCATGTCGTTGCGGAGGTAGACGGCGTCGATCTCCGCGCCGTAAGTCTCCTTGAGTTGGGTCACCAGGGCAGGGAACACCCAGTCCAGAATCTTCTCCATACCCATGGAAAGTACTTCTGCCACAAGGATATTTTCAAATCTGTCCACCGTCAGCCCGGGGAAGGAATCGGCCTCCCCGAAGATGAGACGACAGCACTTGAAATCCGACTCGCCCATGACCGAATACCGATAGGCGAGGGCATATCCCACGCGGCGCGACCAAAAGATCTCGCTGGGAATGTCGTTGGCACTGCGAGTGATCAAACGAATGCGGATTTTGGAGTTGGCATTGAAAAAGCCAAGACCCATAAACTTATTTTTAGAAGAACGGACGGTGACGATATCTCCGTTTTCGGGCGTTTTGTCAAGGGAGAGGATCTCGTCGGCGTAGACCCAGACATGGCCGCCGCGCAGGAGAGCGGCGCCTTTTTCAGTGATGATGGCCACAGGATAGACGGGCTTGGAAGGGGAGGGGATAGCTTGCATATGAGCACCTCTTTGCGTTGCGTTATTTGTTGTTGAATAGTATAGCATATTTTGCCGGAGATTGCAAGACGTGTCTTGCCAAAAAAATACAAAGATACAAAATGAAACTAAAATCAACCAAAAGCGCAAAAACATTTCTGCGTATCGGCGCCGACGGAAAAGTTTGTGCAATTCGCCAAGGTGTAGAAAAACGCGCGTTAAAATTGTGCAAAATGCCATACAGAATATAAGGGCAGCGTGCGAAGGAGTATGTTTAACGCGTGTAAAGCGCGTGTTTTAAGGCTGAATTGTGTAAATAAATCTTTCGCTAAATGTAAACAATTATGAAAAAAGTTTGGACTTTTTGTAAAGCGTAAAGAAAATATTGCGAAAAAGAAACATTCGATTCAAATTTCGTGGGGCGAAAAGCGGTCATCTGAACCAATCGCGCGGTACCTGACCGGATCTCCGATAACCTTTAACAAACTGTGAACGACCCTAAACGAGTGTTTCGGAGCTTCTTTATATTATATATACCGCTGTTGCCACTTGACATTTTCGGGGTTTTGTGGTATCATGCAAGGGTCAAATTAGGGTGTTTTGCAACCGCCCCGAGTGATTTGACAGGTCAAATATGCCTTGAATGAACGGTTTGGGCACGTTTGCGGGAATGGAGCTCGCAAACGTCTTTTTCCGCCCCTACGGGGCTTTTCGGCTTGTCAATCCTGCCTCGACTGCCACACGATGTCCGCTGCTTCTACGCGAGCCAAAAGGTTTGCGTCGGAAGGATTTTCGGCTGAAAATGGTTCCGCTCCTCATTGCCTCTGGGGTTGCGGAATTGTCCGACTGCCGGGAACAGCCGGATTTGGCGGACGCGCAGGAGAGGTCGGGTGTGGATTTCCGCATCTGTGGTATGCTGACGGCAGCAACATACCCTGAGGACACGGTTCTGTCCCGGGCTGTGTCCCGAAAAATTTACCAGGAGGAAAATTGAATGTTGGGAACGAAATTGAAAAGACTGGTTGCCGCTTTGCTTTGCTTTGCAATGCTTTTCGGTGCAACGGCAGTCGTTGCGTCGGCTTCTGAGGTCAGTGGCGACTCGAATTCGGTTACGAACGAGTCTCTGGCCGACCTTAAGGAGCTTTTAAACGCAATTTCGTACGAAGAGTACAAAGAAAAAAATCAGAATGTGCCGAAAGCCGACAAGACCTATCAGGTTAATATCGGTGAGTTTACTGTCGAAAGTGGCGACGGTTTTGAAATGAGAGATGTGGACGGCTCGAATGCCCTGTTCACGCCTCAGGATGGCGCTGTTTCTTGGACGGTCAATGTAGAGAAGACCGGAAAGTATGCCATCAAGATCGAGTATTATCCCGATCATAACCGTTCTACTTCCATCGAGCGTATTCTGAAAATCAATGACGAAGTCCCCTTCGCCGAGGCAAGATTTTTGACGCTTCCTAAGAACTGGATCAACAATTACGCACCTTTCGTGTATGCGTCTGATATGGGCGATGTTGACAGCTTTATTGAGGGCGCAAGAAACGCCGGCTTCACCGTGGATAAGGTCACCGAAGCCGATGATTCCGGTTATGCAGTACCTTATGCGAAGGTTGCTTTCCCCTCCTCTATGACGGAGAAAATGCGCGCCTTCAGCGAGGAGTACGAAATCCGCTTCTTCTTGACGGATATCAACAACAATGAAATCCGTCCTACTGCAGAGGATAAGCCCATTTGGATGGATTATTATCTCCGTGATTCCACCGGTTACTACACCGATAACTTCGAGTTCGCGCTGGAAGCCGGTGAGAACAAGATCACGCTGGAAGGTCAAAATGAGCCTATGTCCATCCGTGCCATCATGCTGTATCCCTCCGAGGAGGTTCTCTCTTACGAGGATTACAAGGCAGCATTGACCGCTCTCGGTGTGGATGTTACAAAGGCCGGTCAGGACTACATCAAGATTGAGGCTGAGGAGTCTACCGCTACTTCGGGTAAGACCATTTACCCCACAGAGGACCGCTCCTGCGCCATCAACTCCCCCTCTGACGTTACCCGTTCCGTGCTGAATACGTTGGGCGGCGAAAAGTGGGCGACCGCAGGTCAGTGGGTAGAGTACAAGCTCAGCGTGGCTACCTCCGGTATGTACGATATCGTATCTCGCTTTAAGCAGGATGTGCTGGACGGTATGTACACCTGCCGTACCCTGTACATTTACAGTGATGGCATTGACTCCGGCAAGGCCGGTTATTACAATGGCGCGCCCTTCGCAGAGGCCCAAAAGCTGGTGTATGATTACGGTGCTACTTGGCAGGTAACAGCTCTCTCCGATGGCGAGGGTACTTATCCTGTATATCTTGAGGCCGGTGTTGAGTACACTCTCCGCATGGAAGTTACCTTGGGTAAGATGGGTGACCTTGTTCGCCGTGCTCAGGCTGTGTTGAATGCGATCAACGCCGACTACCTGAACATCATCAAGCTCACCGGTACGTCTCCTGACTCTTACCGTGACTACGGTTTCACCCAGGTTATGCCCGACACCATGGTAGACATGGTTCGCCAGTCCCGCGAGCTTTACGCTTTGGCTGAGATCCTGACAGAGCTGGCCGGCGGTAAGTCTTCTAACGTAGCTACTTTGGAAAAGGTAGCGCGTCTGTTGAAGGAAATGGGTGTTGATGACGACGAGGTTGCTAAGAACCTTGCTAACCTGAAGACCAATATCGGTACTTTGGGTACATTCCTGTCCGATGCACAGACCCAGCCCCTGCAGCTTGACTTCCTCATGATTCAGCCCGCAAACGCCGAGCTGCCCAAGGCCGAGCCTAACTTCTGGCAGAGTCTTGTGCATGAGGTAGGTGGCTTCTTCCAGTCCTTCTTCCGCGACTATGATAGCATGGGTGCTTTGACCGAGACCGATGAGAGCTCGGCTGAGGTGTGGATGGAATCCGCTCGTGACCAATCTCAGGTGCTTCGTAACCTGGTGAACAACGGCTTCACCCCCGATACCGGTATCGCTATTGACCTTAAGCTGGTTGCCGGCGGTACGCTCCTGCCCTCCATTTTGGCAGGCTCCGGCCCTGACGTTTCCCTTGGCCGTGGTCAGGGTGACGTTATCAACTACGCAATTCGTTCCGCGCTGCTCGACATTGACCATTTTGAAGACTTTGAGGAAGTTTCCAAGAACTTCAACGAGGCCGCGATGATGGTGCTTTGTATCGAAGATGCGGATGAAATCCTTCATTATTATGGTCTCCCTGAGGTGCAGGGCTTCCCCATGATGTTCCTCCGTACCGACATTTTGGCTGACTTGGATTTGGAGATTCCCAAGAGCTGGGATGACATCATGGCTTGCATTCCTGTTTTGCAGGCAAATAACATGCAGATCGGTCTTTCCACTGACTACAAGATCTTCCTGTATCAGCAGGGCGGCGATCTCTTCGCTGATGGCGGTATGCGCATCAACCTCGACTCTCAGTTGGCTCTCGCCTCCTTCGAGAAGATGTGTAACCTCTTTACCATGTATTCCTTCCCCTATGTTTATAATGCAGCTAACCGTTTCCGTACCGGTGAAATGCCTATCGTTATTGGTGACTATGTCGGTACCTACAACCAGCTGAAGGTCTTCGCAACCGAAATTCAAGGTAAGTGGGAGTTCCTGCCTCTGCCCGGTGAGATTCAGGCCGATGGCTCCATCAATAACGTGTCCATCTCCGGCGTCACCGCCTGCGTCATGGTCAACGGTTGTGAGGAAAAGGTTCAGGATGACGCTTGGGCATTCATGAAGTGGTACACCGGCAAGGACTGCCAGGTGGACTACGCCAACGAAATGGTTGCTATTCTGGGTCCCTCCGGTAAGCAGGCAACCGCAAACAAGGATGCTTTGGCTGAGTTGCCTTGGACCACCAAGGAGCTTGAGCAGGTTCAGCTCCAGTTCAACAACCTGGCTGCTATCCCCAACTATCCCGGTGCATACATCATTGACCGTTACACCAACTTCGCGTTCCTGAGCGCCTACAACGAGGGTGCTGATCCCTCCGATTCTTTGATGACTCACATCAATGTCATCAACAAGGAAATCGAGCGTAAGCGTTCCGAGTTCGGTTTGGAGACTTTGAAGGACGGCGACGTTGAGTACAAGGATAAGCTGACCAAGCGTTTGGCTCAGTT
This sequence comes from Oscillospiraceae bacterium, assembly GCA_015064015.1. Taxonomy (GTDB): domain Bacteria; phylum Bacillota; class Clostridia; order Oscillospirales; family CAG-272; genus CAMEON01. The sequence continues at coordinate 17,189 of SVTB01000025.1, forward strand.
GACCTACCTGGTTGGCCAGCTGGACGGCAGAGTTGATAGCGCTTTAGTGGCTCGGATTGATAAGGCACTTAGAAGTGATGACAAGGCTACGCTGAAGGCCGCAACCGAAGCCGTTAAGGCTGCGTACGATGCTCTCGATCCTACCGGTGACATTTTCTATAATGATAGAAACGAAGTCATGGGTTACGATATGAGAGACACTTCCTTGACCAAGGACCAGAAGAGAAAGATGCGCAAGTGTTACTCTTACGAGGTGTACAAGAACACGGATAAGACCGAGACCCTCCTGCGTTGCACATACGACTTCCTCTCGGATGCTACCGAGTTGACCAAGGAATGATCTTTTTCAAGAACCTTTTTACATTTTAATAAAGGAGAGAGAGTAAATGGCTACTAAAAAGGCTGCAAAGCGGGCCAAGAATCATGGTGACATGACGATGTTTCAGTGGAAATTGAAGGAAATGCGCCAAAACTGGGTTGCGTACCTCATGGTTGCTCCTTACATGATCCTGTTTGCGTTGTTCACCATCGTTCCCGTGGTCCTGTCTATCTTCATCAGCTTTACAGACTTTAATATGTTGGAAGTTCCCAACATTGTCTGGGTGAAAAACTACGTTGACCTGTTCTTTAGCGACGATGTATTCCTCACCGCCTGCAAGAACACATTTATCTTCGCCGTGATCGTAGGACCTACCTCCTACCTCATGTCCTTCCTGGTGGCTTGGTTCATCAACGAGCTGCCCCCCAAGGTTCGTGCGCTGGTCACCTTGATCTTCTACGCACCTTCCATCTCCGGTCAGGTTTACCTGATTTGGGGTACCCTGTTCGCGTCTGACTCTCAGGGTTGGGCGAACGCAATCCTTCTGGAAATGGGCATCATCGAAACCGAAATTGCCTTCTTCCAAAATGAGACTTACGTCATGCCCCTTTGTATTATCGTTTCTCTGTGGACGTCCCTCGGTACCTCCTTCCTGGCGTTCATCGCAGGTTTGCAGGGTATCGACTCGGCTCAGTTTGAGGCGGGCGCCGTGGACGGCATCAGAAACCGTTGGCAGGAACTGTATTACATCACCCTGCCTAACATGAAGCCTCAGCTGATGTTCGGTGCTATCATGGCTATCACCGGTTCCTTCGGCTTCGGCGGTATCGTTACGGCATTGGCCGGCTTCCCCTCGGTCAACTACTGTGCCCACACCATCATGCACCACCTGGAGGACTACGGTGGACAGCGTTACGAGATCGGTTATTCTTCGACCATCGCTGTAATCCTGTTTTTGATCATGATCGGTGCCAATATGTTGGTCAAGCGGATCATTTCCAAGCTTGGTACTTGATGAGGTGAAGATATGGCAAAATTAAGAACAAGAAAACATAAGGTCGTCCTCGCCCGTTCGGCGGGCGGTGACGCGGGTATTTCGGTCATCCTGATCATACTGGGTATCTTCATGTTCCTGCCCATGTATTACGTTATCATCCAGTCTCTGAAGCCTCTGGATGAGCTGTGGATGTACCCTCCTCGCTTCTACGTAATGTCCCCCACCTTTAAGAACTACCGCGACCTGTTCACGTTGATGAACATCTCCTGGGTTCCTTTCTCGCGTTACATCTTCAACACCGTGTTCACTTCCGTGGCCGGTACCTTCGGACACCTGCTGCTGGCTTCCATGGCTGCATACGCACTGGCAAAGATTAAGTTCCCCGGTCGAGGCGCCATGTTCCAGATGGTTCAGCTGTCCCTGATGTTCAACGCAACCGTTACCGCTATCACCCAGTTCATTCTGATGTCTGCGCTGGGGTGGCTGGACAGCTACCTTGCGATCATCGTTCCCGCATGGTGCTCGTCCCTCGGTTTGTACCTCATGAAGCAGTTCATGGATACAAACGTCAACGACTCGGTGCTTGAATCTGCCCGTCTTGACGGCGCAGGCGAGTTCAAGACCTTCTGGGTCATCGCAATGCCTATGGTTAAGCCCGCTTGGCTGACCCTGATTATCTATTCCTTCCAGGGTCTGTGGAATGCAGGTGCTTCCATGTACATCTATTCCGAGCAGTTCAAGTCCTTTAACTACGCCATCGGTCAGATCCTGGCAGGTGGTATCAAGCGTCAGGGCGCTGCCGGTGCCGCACAGGTTATTATGATGCTGGTTCCCATCTCGGTATTCGTCATTTCTCAGTCGAATATCATCGAGACCATGGGTTCCAGTGGTATGAAGGATTAACGGAGGTGAGTATATAATATGAAGAAAATGACTCTTGCTACAAAAATACTCTGCCTCGCCTTTGTCGCGTTGATGGTGGCCACCACTTGGGTGGTCCCCGCCTCCGCGGGCTCCGCATATCAGACCTATGTGTATGATATTTACGGCGATCCTCTGTATTCTCCCGACGCTTACACCGCCATCAAGAGTGTTAACTCTGATGACATGGGTCTGGAAGTACCCATTGAAACCCCCGGTGATATGATCACCGACCTTGATAAGAACGTCTATATCGCAGATACCGGTAACAACCGTATCGTGGTGCTGGACCGTTACTATAAGGTAAAGTTTACCATTTCCAACTTCTCCAACGATCAGGGCGTTCCTGATAGCTTGGCCGGCCCTCAGGGCGTGTTCGTCAGCGAAGCTAACGATAAGTACGACAAGCTCATTTGGGTTTGCGACACCGGTTCCAACCGTATCGTTGTTTTCGATGAGTTCGGTAACTTCTTCAAGATCATCGAAGAGCCTGAATCCTCCCTGTTTGATACCGACTCCGTTTATAAGCCTGTGGCTATGGCCGTGGATGCTTATAACCGACTGTATGTGGTATCCTCTACCACCTATCAGGGTATCATCGTAATGACCGATGAGGGCGTGTTCACCGGATTTATCGGTGCGCAGAAGGTTGCTATCTCTGCATGGGATATCATCTGGCGCCGCTTCCAGACTGAGGAACAGAGAGCTCAGCAGGAGCAGTTGGTCTCC
>SVTB01000191.1 GCA_015064015.1 Oscillospiraceae bacterium
AACTTGCCGACAGTAACCAACACGTCGATGAGCCCCGAGGCGCTCCGCCGTGGGGGCGAGGCATCGGGTGTGGAGGTTCTTTACACGCTGTTGCCGCCAAAGGCGGCGTGCGTCACCTTGAGAGGGTTTCTCAAGGGAGAAACATCTCCCTTGAGCGGCGTTCTTTACTCCACTTTCTTTCGACGAGGAAAGAAAGTGGAAAAAAATAAACAACAATTTATATTCCATAATATCAAATTAAATAAATTATACTAAGGAAAAATCAAATGAAAAAAACAGCCTTTATAGCTATCGTCGGCCGCCCCAACGTGGGCAAATCCACCTTGCTCAATGCCATTTTAGGGGAAAAGGTGGCCATCGTGTCCTCGAAGCCCCAGACCACCCGCAACCGCATCACGGGCATTTTCACCGAAGAAGATAACCAGTTTGTCTTCCTGGATACCCCCGGTATCTTCCGTCCTCAGAACTCCCTCGGCGACTTTATGGTTAAGACCGCCAACGCTTCCATGCAGGAGGCCGATGCCGTCATCCTTGTGGCTGACACGGGCAAGGAGATTGCCGAGGTGGAGGAAAACGTCATGACCTATGTCAAGCGTACGGGCGTGCCTTGCATCCTCGCTCTCAGCAAGACCGACCTCTACAACGCCACTCAGGTGGCCGAGGCCATCATGAAATACAACGCCAAGCATGAGTTCAACGCCATCGTTCCCATCTCCGCTCCCAAGGGGCAAGGCGTTCAGGCGGTGCTGGACGAGTGCCGCCCCTACCTCCATGAGTCCCCTTGGTTCTTCCCCGAGGACATCGCCACCGATCAGCCCGAGCGTCAGATGGCCGCCGAGATCGTTCGTGAAAAGGTGCTTCGCACCACCAACCGCGAGATCCCTCACGGCGTAGCCGTGGTCATCGAAACCTTCAAGGAAGACAAGCACACGGGTATGGTCACCATCCGCGCCGAGATCTACTGTGAAAAGGCTTCCCATAAGGGTATCATTGTGGGTAAGGGCGGCGAATCTTTGAAGCGCATCGGAACCTACGCAAGACAGGATCTTGAAAAGCTCCTTGGAACTAAGGTCTTCCTGGATCTTTGGGTCAAGGTCAAGGAAAACTGGCGCGATTCCACCGCCGCCGTGTCCAATTTCGGCTACAAGGACGAATGAAAGTGATCGGCATCAGAGTGATTGTTAGTTCCGAATTCGCGGAAGGCTTTTTTGATAGGCTTCATAAGGTCTGTAGCCAATATGACATGAGGATTATTGAAGAATCACGTGTTCCTTATTGGAAGATCGACGGTTTGGATGAGATCGGGGTAGAGGTCGATCATGCGCCTAATATGCCCTATCAAAATTGGACAGAAATATTTGAAGCTCTTTTCTATCACAGGGATTATCATATCGAGCGTATAGATACGTCCGATTGGCACGGTATGGAGATCTGCCGTTATACCACCCCCGAAGAAAGCGAAAGACTTGACGAGGAAAATTATTTTGCGCTTATGGGGATTCCTGATCCATGTTTCACCGGCGACGTTCCGTATTGTGATATCTACGGTAGCCCCCTTAAGAAATCTTGAATAAAACGGGCTGATATCCGAATGGGGTGGGGTCCCCATGGGGGGCTCGATATGCTACCGGGTATTTAATCTCTCCGATCACGCATCTTGCTTTTATTTTAAAAGTTCTTGGAGGGTGCGGGAAACTTCTTTCAAGAAGGTTCCTGCGAAAAAAGAAAAAATAGAAAGGAGACCGCCATGCTCATCACCACCGATGGCCTGATTACCCGTTCTTATCCCGCTGGCGAACACGACCGTGTGATCCATCTCGTGACCCCTGAGTATGGGCGGCTCCCGGTGATGGTCAAGGGCGGGCAATCCAAAACCAACCGCCACGCTGCCATTACCCAGCTTTTTACCTATGGCAACTACGAGCTGTACCATAAAAGCGGTGAGATGTACTGGCTTCGTGGCGGCTCGGTCCTCCACAGCTTTTATGATCTGACAAGCGACCTTACTGCCATGGCATTAGCCACCTATCTTTGCGACGTGACTTCCGAGGTGACGGGGGAAGGGGAGAGCGCTGATATGATTCTGCGAATGTTGCTCAATACACTTCATACGCTGTCACAAGGGCAAAAGTCTACCGCCCTCATCAAGGGTGTGTTTGAGCTTCGCGCTGCCGCCATGACGGGCTATATGCCCAATTTGGGGGGATGTGCCGTATGCGGCGAGGCGCATCCCCAAAATTCTTATTTGGATATTATGAACGGCTCTATCATTTGCGCTGATTGTCAGTCCAGCTTCAATCGCCAAAGAAGCGTGGTGGACATCACGGAGGCCAATGAGTTGGGAGAGCGCCGCATCATCTGCCCCATGACAGCTTCAACGCTGGCTGCCGTTCGATATGCGGTGTTGTCACCGCACAAAAAGATTTTTTCCTTTGCACTTTCGGATCCGGAAGATGAACTGAATTTTGCCCGCGTGGCGGAGACTTACCTCTTGCACCATCTGGAACGGGGTTTTGATACACTGGATTTCTACCATTCTGTAGAGATATAAATTGTTGTTTAACTTACTAACTTTTCTCTCCTCGTCGAGAGAAAAGTTACAAAAGAGGCGCCGCTGAGGGATAGAACCTACGGTTCTCCCTCAGAACCCAACTCCCATCGCGACGCACGCC
>SVTB01000026.1 GCA_015064015.1 Oscillospiraceae bacterium
TCTCTAAAAACTTTCATCAATATGAATTTATTTTAAGAGTTTTTGAAGGGGGGATGGGGGAAACTTTTTGCAAAAAGTTTCCCCCGGCCGTACCCCTACAAACACCAATTTTCCCCATATCAAATATTCGTTTTCGAGGTATTATATGCGTGCCTTTATTTATACGGGCGGCTTGATTCACGCTCAGAACATCACAGAGCACCCCAAGGCTGACGATTTGCGCATCGCTGCAGACTCGGGCTATCACAACGCCGTCGCCTTGGGAGAGCGGGTAGATATTCTCATCGGTGATTTTGATTCCATCGGCCATGTCCCCGGTGATGATGTCAAGGATATCCGACAGGTGCCCTCCGAAAAGGATCTTACCGACACCCAACTGGCTTTGGAAATTGCCGTCGACGCAGGTGCCGATGAGGTCATCATCATCGGCGGCCTTTCGGGACGTCTGGATCATACCCTGTCCAACTTAGGTATTTTGGAGGATATGTACCTTCGCTTCATCCACGGCTATATGACCGACGGACAGAATCGGGTGCATTATTTGAAAAGCTCCTCTACCCTCATCGCCCGCAGTACTTACAAATACGTTTCCATTTTAGCCGCCGACGAGGTGGTGAAGGGCGTGTCTATGGAGGGCGGTAAATATCCCTTAAAGCGTCAAAACCTGAAGCGCAGACTTCAATATGCCGTGTCCAATGAAATCACGGGCAACGTAGTTCTTATTTCTGTGAAAAAAGGCGGAATTTTCATCATTGAATCCCGGGATGCCTAACAGGTATTCGGAAAGGAACACCCCTATGCGTTTTTTTAAACGAAAACTTTTATCCTTACTGTTTGCCGTGATCATGATTCTGTCAGCCTTTGTGTCTGTGGCGGCCGCGGGAAATCCAAAAGCGTCCTCCGATTCTTCATCGTATCGAGCGCCTTACATTTTTTCTATTGATGAGATCACAGGCGGCAACGGAGGCGGAGGCTCTTCGCAGATCCGCGTCTTCGAGGATTATATTTTTCCCGATAGCGGTACCATGACCATGAAGGGATGGGTAGCCACCGACGAAGGTATTGTCTCCTATGAATATGCTTGGGTATCCGAATATCATATGAGCCCCCGATGGATCGAGGCATCTGTGTTTGAGATCATCCCCAGAGGTGACCTTGCCAACGCGGGTATTCCCTACCCCGCAGGTCACAGCACCGCAGGCTTTTCTTTGAAAATTAAGCCCGATGAAAATATGTCCGATGGTTATTACGATCTCTATGTCCGCGCCATTACAGGCGACGGCATGGCCTGTGATTTAGCACTGTTTAATCATATCATATACGGTGTTCCCGACAGAGATGACGGCGACAATCGCATCATTTCCTTCCCGCGTCTCAGCAAAACACCGGGGGCGCTTCAAAATGCCACAGCAGGAGACACAGGGCTTTTCATGACCCATGATTCCATGGTAGATTTAGGTGCTATAAACCTCGGCCACTTTGAGCGTGTCATCATTACCTATGCTGTCAGCCAAACCTATTCTTCGGAAAAACAAGCCATCTTAGGCTTTAAATCCTCCCCGACATACACCTATGGCAACGGAGTTGAGCCCTATAATCTAACGGATCATCTCACGGCCATTCCACTCCGCACCGACACCACGCAAATTCAGACGGCAGAACTGGATCTCACCCAAGTTGATCTTTCCGCGCACGAATCTCTTTGTCTTTCAACCTATTTAAAAAAAGATGTCACCCTGAGTATATACCATATAAAGCTGATCTACAAAGGTCAGGGATATGATCGTACCAACGCTAAAATTTATTTTTCCGAGGATACCACCGGCTTTTTTTCGGGTATCAATAAGGTGGGTCTGTCAGGGGTCAAGGATCCCGTCATGGGAGATGTGCTCCGCATCGAAGTCACCGAGGACACCAACGATCCCTATACCCATTTCAACGCCAATGGATTACTGAGTGATTATAACCTCCACCTCACCGCCGACGATTATAAATATATGGTGGTGCTGGCACGGGTCAATCCTCAAAATACTCACAGCAGTATGACCTTTTATCTCTGTGCGGGAAGCATCGTAAGTGCCACCGAGGCCTGCACCTACAGCCATAGTCTGACACGCGACGGCCAATGGCACTATTATGTCTTTGATCTGACCGACAGAGAGAACTGGGAGGGCGGTATCAACGGCTGGAGATTTGATATCATCAACGGCGATTGTCTCGTGGGCAACTACGTAGATTTTGCTTCCATTCAGTTCTTTTCCTCTCTGAAAGCGGCTGAAACCGCCGCCAAAACCTCCGTGACCCAGAATGTCACGCCCCACGCTTTGGGTATGCCCGCCGTCGTGCGGGATGATTCAGCGCAAAGCGATATTTTGGATGCGCCGGCCACGTTTGATGAAGGAGATTGGTACGTAGAAACCTCCCCTGAGACTCAAGCACCTACTGAACCCGCGCTTCCCACCGAGCCTGAGAATCCTGCATCGTCTTCACCGCAAACCGAATTAGGAATTTCCTCTTCATCCGAAACAACACCGGTACAAGACAATAACGGTTGCAGCTCTATCGTAGCAGCTACCACCCTGACCCTATTGTTCCCCATCGTTTTGATCATAAAGAAAAAATTGGAGGATAAGTAACTATGAAACGCATCATTTCTCTTGCCCTGTGCATTTTAATGTGCGCATCCTTGATCATAGGGCTGTGCATCACTCCCCTCGGAGCTGAGGAAGGGCAAACCATCACCGGCGAGGCCTCTCGTGCTTCTCAGGAGATCACTCTGTCCAACGGTCAGAAAACCGGTGTGACATGGACACAGATTGAGTTGGACGGCTATTACGGCAACGATCGTTTGGTCAACGTAGCCGAATTCAACCTCTCCAACACCAACCTGTCGATAGAAGTTATCAACAGCGGTAAGTCTATCGTCAGCGTCCAAACTCTGGATCAGGCTGTGCAGGCTTATAACGAGTCTCACAAGGGTCAAACTGTTTTGGCTGCTGTCAACGGCGACCTTTGGATGACCAAAGTTCACTCCAGCTCTTCCCTGACCTCCAAGACCTTGATGGTCACCCGCGGTGTGCTCATGATCGACGGTGAGATCTGGGCCTCTCAGCAGATCGACCAAGAAAATTTGGACGCCACCAACGCCGAGAAAGGGACCCCTGCCGGTGACAAGGCTTGCTTTGGCATCACGGATCGCAATCAGCCTTTAGTGGGCTCTCCCGACATCAATATCACTATGACCGTCAATGGTCAGACCATCGAAGCAGACGGTCTCAACCGTCTCCCCGCAAGAAACGCTATCATCGTGTATAATCACCGCGTTCACTCTACTAACTATGCCTTGAACGATGCTTATGAAGTTGAGCTGGAGGTGGACAAAACCTCTGCCTTCACCGCAGGCGGTACATTGAGCGCCAAGGTCGTTGCCATTTATAAAGAGGGTGCTGTGACCCGCCCTGCCCTTGACAATCCCGATACCATCGTACTGACCGCTCGCGGTAACAAGGTTTCTACTTTGGTGGAAAACTTCAAGGTCGGCGATCAGGTAACCTTCTCCACCGAGCTTGTGGATCGTTGGGGCAACACCGAGCTGTGGCAAAACGTACAGGATGCCATGGGCGGTCATATGCCTCCCATTCTAAATGGCAAACCTGCCGTGGCTAACAGCGATTCCACCGCTTATCCCGCAGCGCTCATTGGATACAAAGATGACGGTTCTGTAATGTTGGTGTCCGTTACCTCTGAAATCGAGGGCAGCCGTGCCGGCTTGAAGTTCAGCCAGTCCTATGATTTCTGCAAGGAAATGGGCTATAACAGCGTATTCTATCTGGATGGCGGCGGCTCTTGCACTTTCCTAACCTTGGAGGAAGGCTCCTACACCATCCGTCACCAGTGCTCCGACGGTGCTCCCCGCGCGGTGATCAACGGCATCGGCGTAGTATGGAACGATACCCCCGTTTGCAAAAAGCAAGGTTCTCTCAGCTACATCAAGGTACCTATTGACCTCTCGGAGATTCCTCCCACTTATATGGACGGCGCTCTTTTGTCCGATCTGGTCGGTGGCCCCAATGCGGTATCTCTGTCTTATGACGAGACCGAAAAGGCTTTCAAAATGACCACCTCCACCAAGACCAACGACCCCTATGCCACCTTGGGCTTCAATCTTCTGAAGCGTGTCAACGCGGAAGACTATCCCTATCTGGTGTTCAAGGTCAAGACAGATCATCCCAACAACACCAATTTTGTTCTGTTCTATGCCTGCGGCAATGATATGGGCGCAGACGGTGCCAGAACTAAGACCTTCCAAGTGAAGAAGGGCACGGACGATTGGCAGTATATTATCGTAGACATGAGTAAGGTAAGCAAGTGGAAGGGTACCATCAACAATATCCGCCTGGATATATTCGACTCTGTCTACACAGAAGCTGATGTGTCCCTTTATATCGGCGCGATCGTGCTTTGTCCCTCTTTGGCCGATGCCACCAACGTAGAGGCTCAAGGCTGGGCTCCCGAGGGATCTGTGACGGATTACCTTCAGTATATCAAGGATCATACCCCCGAGGCTCCCACAGAAGAGCCTACCGAAGAGCCCACCGAACCTCCTGTCGAAATTCCCACCGAGGCTCCTGTCATCACAGAAGCTCCCACCGAAGCACCTGCGACGGATCCCGAAACCGATCCCATCATCACAGAAGCTCCCACCGAAGCACCCACTTCTGCAGCCACTCAAGCGCCTGCCCAAAATTCCGGCAGCTGCGGCTCTGTAATCTCCCTGAGTGCGTTGGCTTTGATGTCCACCCTCGGCGGTATCCTTCTTTTAAAGAGAAAGAAGAGATAAAATTTTTAATAAAAATAAACAACGCCTGCGGCCAAGCCGCAGGCGTTTTATATGAATCCCCATTCCGCCGCCATACGGCGGTACAAATAAATTTTGTAATTCGACCGTGCCGTTAGGCAAAAATGGGTTGGGTCCCATTTTTAGGGAGAATTATGCGTGAAACAGTATGCTTGGGTTTGGTTTTGTAATTCGACCGCGCCGTTAGGCAAAAATGGGTTGGGTCCCATTTTTAGGGAGAATTGTGCGTGAAACAGTATGCTTGGGTTTAGGATTGCTGAACTTTCACGCTATACCTCTTCCTCTACAGCCACATCAATGAGCGCTTGGGCATCTGCCGCAGGCAGCTCGGACACGGCCCGGAGCTTACTGTTGATCTTACGGGTACGCACACCCACCAGGGTATCCAATTCTTTACTGGTCTGTTCGATTCTCTCTTGCGCTTTGGCCAAAACCTTACCGAAATTACCAAATTCTGTTTTGACAGCGCTCAGCACCTCCCAAACCTCTCCGGAACGCTTCTGAATGGCCAGCGTGCGGAAGCCCATCTGCAGGCTGTTCAGCAAAGCCGAGAAGGTAGTGGGTCCTGCGACACTGATCTGATACTGTCTTTGCAAGATCTCGATCATACCGCGGCGAACAACCTCGGCATACAGACCCTCAAAGGGCAGAAACATGATACCAAAGCTGGTAGTATTGGGGGGATCAATGTACTTATCTCGGATGTCTTTGGCAAAAGCCTTGATGCGTTGTTCAAAGACCACACCGGCTTCCTTGATCTTTTCGGGATCTCCCATATCATAAGCATCCATCAGGTGTGTATAAGCATCAGCGGGGAATTTGGCATCCACAGGCAGATAGACAGGGGCCTCATCACCCGGCAAGCGGATGGCAAACTCCACGCGGTTGGCGGAGCCCCGCTTGGTGGGAATATTGACCTCATACTGCTCAGGGGTGAGCATTTCTTCCATAATTGCTCCCAACTGGATCTCACCCAAGATACCGCGGGTTTTGACACCCGAAATTACTTTTTTCAGGTCGCCCACGCTGCCTGCCAAGGTTTGCATCTCACCGAGACCCTTGTAAACCTCAGCCAAACGCTCATTGACCATCTTAAAGGACTGCGAAATACGCTCGTCAAGGGTCTTTTGCAGCTTTTCGTCCACCGTAGCACGCATAGCCTCCAGCTGTTCCTTGTTTTGAGACTGCATTTTTTCCATCTGCTGGGTATTTTGGGTCTGCATCTTCTCCAGCTGTTGGGCATTTTGGGTCTGCATGAGTAAAAGTCGCTCCTCAAGGATTCTGCGAAGCTCCTCCTGCTCTTTGCGGTTCTGTTCACGAAGCTCGCGGAACTGCTTGTCGATCTCCGACAGCTTGGTGGTCACAGAGGTGCTGATTCCATTCATTTTTTCGCTGAGCAGAGCCGTCATTCCCGATTGCATATCCGCTAGGCGCTTGTCCTGCATGGTAAATATCTGACTTTGGGTCTTAATCAGCTCCACCAAGCGCTCATCCTGTCTTTGATTTTGCTCTCTTTGCACGGTGGTCAAAGATTTCCCCAACCGTTCCATACCTATATTCAGGGATTCCGACAGCTCGGTGCGGTTATTCTTCATTTCCTGTTGCAGCTCTGCCCTTACCTGGGTCACAGCCTCGCTCTGGGTGCGGCTGATGTGGCGGATTAGCTCCTCCCGCATTTTTTGCATTTCTTGGAAATCCGCTTTCTGTCCGTCTCGCTGTCGAAGAAAGAAAAAGCATCCCACAGCGCCCAACAAAAGCAGCGTATTGATGATGAGTAATATATCTGTCAAGCCCATATTTTTTCCTTCCTTTGCATATATTCGTATCATTCGTATATATTATAATATACCTTCATGATTTTTGTCAAGGAGAAAACATGGCTCCCCTAAAAAAAAGTATATTCCTTTGCTTCATTTTTTCTTTGATCCTTTGTTTTACGTCCTGTAGGGGTATACCCCAGCAAGCTGATTTTTCTTATCTTGAAAAATCGGAAAGTCTATCCGTCAGAGGACGGTTATCCCTGACTTATAAATCCCCCGTGACCTACACGCATGATGTTCCTTATTATCCGGGTATTACCCGCACAGGCGAAACTCTGGATTTTACCGCTCTGATTCATATATCTCCCACAAAACCCGGCGTTGTGGTGTCCAACGTCATAGCCTCGGATGCGGCGTTTGATATCCGCATCGTATATACCTCTCCCTCTTCCCTGAATGGCTTGCAAATATCCTGTATTTACAGCCCTTTTCAAGATAAGGACGACTTGGCGCAGGTCAAAGCTGAGTTGTCCTATCCCTCCCCCACGGGTGACTTACACATGACCATCCCCGTCCCGCAGGTAATGCCACTTCTTCAGCCTGCCCTTTGTCTCATTCCCAAAGGGGATCTCACCTCAATCATACCCGGTGAAGAAAATGCTTTGACTTATGTGTACACGTCCCCCGATGCAGAAATAAATTTGGCTTTTATCAAAGAACAAAGCTGCCCCAAAAAAATTCAAGTGAAATCAAAGAATCGGGATTTGATTCTTTATGTGGATGAAACGAAAAAGTAAAGCCCATGCCCCTTGTGGGGCATGGGCTTTATTGATTTTAAGAAATCATGAATCTGTCAGACAGAATCAGTCTTCCTTTTTCTTTTTGAGAACCACCAGAGCGCAAGCGGCAGCAGCGATGGTCATTACGGAAGCGGATGCGATCACAGAACCGCAACCCTTGTCTTCCTCAACATCATTGCCGGCAGGCTGGGTTGCCTGAGGCTCGGTAGCAGTGGGCTGAGTCGCAACAGGCTCAGTGGGCTTGTTTTCATTAGGCTCGGTAGGAGTCTCCATACCGCAAGCGATCATAGCTTCGTCCATATCCTTGTACAGGTTGATTTCGTACAGGGTCAGGGAAGCGCCGATATTGTCCTCAGATGCTTCAATACCGTCCGCCCAGTCAAAACGGAAGCTACCGATTACATCATCCAAAATGTCGGTGTAGGTGAAATCAAAGATGATGTACTCGTAATCGCCGGTACCCTCTGCATCATAGTCAGCAAGACCTGCGCAATCCTCAGTCCAAGCGGTCGAGTTACGACCCATTGCATAGTACAGTTTGAAGTTACCTGCGATAGAAGCATCAGCCTTTACCTTCAGCACAACAACACCGTATTCGCCCTTCTTGTTGGGCACGTTCTGCAGCTTGTTGTCTACGTACTTTCTCAAAAGATTGGAGTAGCTGAAGGTTACGAAGGGATCCACGGGAGAGGTTTCAGCATCCCAAGTGCCCTTGAAGGTAACGGAACCGTCTTCATTAAAGATGATCTCGGTCTGGTTAGCGTTATTGACGGGGAAGTAGCTGGTGTATACACTCTCGGGGAAGGAGGTCAGCTTGGAAGGATCGTCGATCTTGAAATCGGGATCTTCGCCGGGCTGCTCGTCACCGCCGCTGATGGCAGTATATACAGCATTGATGGTCTGGTCGGCGTCACCGGTGATGGTGTACTCTTCCCAAGCGCCGGTAAAGCCTTCCTTTGCGGGAACGGCAGGAGCCTTGACGGAGGTGGTACCCTCGAGGATGGTGATCTCCTTCACGATCTCACCGTCAGCCTTGAAGGTGATGGTGTAGTATACGGGAGCCTTGGGCAGAACGTGGCAATCGTTCTCTGCGTAGTAGGTAGCTTCCTTCAGAGTATTGAAGAATGCGTAGTACTCGATATCGATGGAATGACCCTTATCAATCAGAATGTCATTACGGAAGTGATTGGTCAAGCCGTCAGCACTCCACTCCTTACTGACGCTCAAGTCAGCAATCAGCGTATGCCACTCACCATCGGTAACATAAGCGGGATAACGAACGTTATCAGGACCGGAAGCACCGGCGCTGGTACCTACGAAGCACTCACCCTGAGCTTTTTCGGAGGAGGTACGGTACTTGAGAACCAGATAGCGACCCAAAATGGTACCTGCGGGAACAAAGTTCTGACCGTGGGTGTTGGGGTCAGCAGCGGTAGCAGTATAGGTAATATAGCCGCCCTCGTAATCGTAGGTAGCGTCAGCAATACCCTGACCGCCGGAAACGTTCAGCATTTCACCGTCAATGAGGTAAACAGGCTTCAGTTCAGCGGGATTGACGGGGATCTCAGGATCCACGGTGTAGGTAAGGGTCACGTTATACAGATATTTACCCTTAGCATTCTCATCCAAAGCAGCGACACCATCGTAGTAGGTAGCGTCGTTATCATTGATAAGCATCTTACCGGTAGCAACCTCACCGTTGATGGAGACGGTGCCATCTTCGTTCTTCACATAGGTGTCAGTACCGTCGATGTAGCCGACCTGCTTCCAGGAGCCACCCTTAACAATGATCAGATCGGTCCAAATGTTGTTCATAGCGACAATGGTACCGTCCTCATACTTCACAAGGAGATACAGGCTGTGCTTACCATCGGACAAGCTGCTGATATCAACCTTAATAGCAAATCTCTGAGAGTTGGGACCGCCACCTGCAGCCAAAACAGGATCTTCGGTTGCTTCCTTGAATTCACCCCAAATAGGCTCTGCAGCATCGAAGGCATAGCCAAACTGTGCAGCAGGACTATCATTGTGGCCGATCCAACCGCGGAAGGTCATGCTTTCGATCACCTTATCGGTGTCACGGAGGATGGAATTCGCTGCAATAATATACACGGGAACTTCGGGGCCGGAGGCCACGATTGTACTGCCAATATAAATGGTATCAGTAGAAACGTGGGTAGTGATAGAATCATATGTAGCAGTTACAAGTTCATTTTCGGGATCTACGGGCTCCATCTTGGGAGCAAGGGTTACCTTAGTGGTGTAGGTGTACTTAGTACCGTC
This sequence comes from Oscillospiraceae bacterium, assembly GCA_015064015.1. Classification (GTDB taxonomy): domain Bacteria; phylum Bacillota; class Clostridia; order Oscillospirales; family CAG-272; genus CAMEON01. The sequence goes on from SVTB01000026.1 coordinate 9,702, forward strand.
GATATCAATAGCACCGGCTGCGGGATCCTGGTACTCAAGCTGGAAGTAGTGAGCAGCACCGTAGGGAGTACCCTCGTCATCAGTAAACAGGTGCATACCTGTATCGAAGCCCTTAGCGTCGAACAGAACGCCGTCAGCGCGGACGGTGTAACCGTTGCCGTCAGCGTCAACGTAAGGATAGTCGGAATCGCTTACAGAAGCGTTGCCCTTGATGAATACAAAGTCACCGCCCCAAGAACCGTTCATGTTGTAAATAACACCATTGGTATCCTTAACCAGCAGATAGATGTTGTAAACGCCGTCAGCCAGACCTGCGGTGGGAATAATGATATTATCATAGCGTCTTGCGGCAGCAGAGCCGATAGCCTCATTCAGGGAAGGCTCGTCAATAGCGAAGGAAGCGTTGAATACAGGCTCCTGATCATTGATGGCATAACCAAACTCAGCAATCTCAAGACCGCCGATCTTGGGGTTAGCCCAACCGCGGAAGGAGATGTACTCATATTCGCTGTTAGCATCCTTAATCTGAGAGTTAATGGAAGCCATGTAGAGGTGACCGGTTTCGGTGCACCAATCGGTCTGCGTACCACCAATGCTGTATCTGACGTTATCAGCGCAGATACTGAAATCATTGGCGTTACCGGGGAAGTTTTGGGTAGCGGGACCGGTACCAATGCCCAGTTTTATCCACTTATCAGCGGCGTAAGCACCGCCACCAACCATGATGATGGCATCGTCGCCATCGATGTACTCACCGGAGAGGGTCACTTCCTTGGTCTCGGAAGCCACGCAAGCCTCGGCACCCTCAAGGGTAGCAAAGAACTTGATGTAGGAAACGTCGATAAGGCCTGTGGACCGGAGAGGATCATAGCGCATACCGGTCAGAGTAACGTCCTTCACGTTACCCCAAATCTCAGTAGCATCAACAATGACAGTATGCCATTGACCATCACCAATATAATTAAATTGAATATTAGAACCAGCTTGGCCGGGAGATACGCCATCGCTACGGGTTGCGAAGAATTCGCCACCTGCATTTTCAACAGAGGTTCTGTACTTAATGACAGCGTAGTCAGCTTGAGTAGAAACAATACCGGGTGCGGTAGCAAAGCTGAAGAAGGGATCGGCGCTGGAAGAATCGAAAGTCACATAACCGCTCTTTGCAACATTTTCTACCGAAACACCGCTGGAGCCTGTAAAGCCGATATCAGCCGTTACGTTCTCACTGTACTTGGAGAAATCATAAGCAAAAGTACAATCGGTTGTGTTCTCTTTTTCATAAACTTCATCATAAACAAACTCGATGGAATAAATCAAAGCAAAACCACCGGGCAGAGAGTCATGGGTCAGGAATACAGGGCCGTTATAATCAACACCGGTCAGGTCGATCTCAAAGGGCTCAACATTCCAGCCGTGAAGCTCATAAGTAGCAGCTGCGATGATGGTACTCTCGTCGGGAGACATGGTACTATTTTTATCGGCATTTACCAGGGCAAAACGGTTGTTTGCATTGGCATTGTAGGCATCTATGGTTACCTGACTTGCGTCAGAGCCCCAATAAATAATGACCTTGCTATATTTTGCCAGGTCGATCTCGCCCAGGCCAATAGAGCCTTGGTGCAAGAGTGCTGCGGATTCAACGCCACCGGCAGCAACCATACCACCGTGTGTAGCGTGATCAGGGGTAACGATTTGAGGCATATGACCCGAAATTACCCATTGATCCTGGGGAATGATCAGGTTTTTACCCGTGGGTTCTGTGGGTTCTGTGGTTTCTTCGGCAGAGATGGTAAAGGTCATACCCGCAAAGCAAGACAGAACCATCATGGCCGCCAGAAGAAGTGCTAAAAACTTTTTCATGTTTGTTTCTCCTTTTCATGAAAATATGGGGGGCTTGCGGTACTATCATTTTATACTTATTTTGCATCTTTGTCAAGAGTATTTTTCGTCAAAATATACAATATATATAAAAATCAGCATTTTTCATAAATAAGTATCCTATATTTTGCACATATTGTCTCTCCCCTATTGCGTATTAAATTGACGGCAAATATTCCTTTATGTGTATTTCCGGACTTTTTCCAAATCCGCCCACAGCAACGTAACACAAGATTCCGTTAAACCCCTCTTCATTTACCATCATACCGTCCATAAGAACAGCGGCACGACCATCATCTATGACATACGTCAGGCAAAGCTCTGTTGGTATATTTTCAGGTGTCACGGCATAAATATCACTATTTTTCCCGGATTCTATAATGAATATCAATCCGCAAGTAGCTTCTACCGGCTTCCATTGCAGATAAATCGGATACAAAACTCCTGATTCGCCGTCGATCATCAAAGGATCTCCCGTGTAAATGACGGGTATTTCAAAGCTTTTTGGTGGTTCTTGCGTATCGGTGCCGTTATTTTGAATGGTACAAGCATCCTGTGTATCCGAAAAAATTTCCTCGGTAATTACATCGGATCTTAGCTCCGTGACAAAACTCTCGTCAGGCCACAAAACAGGTCTTTCCCACCCATCAAAATGTGTTTCACCATGGGCAGGATGACTATCTGCACCCGCGAAAAGAAGAAAAAAACACACCAAAATTTCCCCTAAAATTTTACCAAAACGCATTGTCCACCGTCTCACATCAACCTCCAAAATCATTAACATAAAATTAAAATATGAATTATACATTTATTTTAGAAGGTTTTTGGCATAAAAAACACCCGAAAATTCAGATTTTCGGGTGTTTTTTTTTGCTTAATTAACAGCTGGGACCGTCCAAATACCAGTTGCCGTTTTCATATACGAAGGTCAAATCTACGGTAACCCAGTTGTCAGGATCGTTTTCCGCATAGGAATCAATTTCTACAATGATATAATTTCCTCGGCTGGGAAATACAATTTCCATGCTGGCATAATCATATACCCGTGTTCCGCTGATGATGGGCTTGACATAGCTGTTTTGATACATTCTCATATCGTCCTCAGAGTAGCGCGCCGGCAGAATACTTCCCGTGGAAACATCGGGCGCATAACCCGTAAACAGGCTTTCAAATAGAGAATCACAATATTCACTGCTATACACCTGTGAGGCCGCCTCTTTGATGGATGCTATATTGGAAAACTTGGCGTAGGGCGTTATGAATTCCCGTCCATCCTGATAAAATCCGTAGTAGCGATGCAGAAGCTCATCCTCCTCGGTTCCTCTGGGGTACACGGGAAGTCCCGCGCCAAACATGACCACATTGACCTCGTGAGACTTTTCAATCAATTCTACCAATCGATCATATACCAACTCCAGCTCGGGCGGACGGGAGCACAAAGCGATGATCAAACCTACCGTAATGCACAGCAGTAGAATGACAGAAACAATCGCTATGATGATAAATTTCTTTTTCATACGGTTTCCTCGGAAGCCTCGGTGTTTTCATTCTCCTCGGCCTCTTCTTCCTTGGCTACCTTAGTAAAGTTGACGATATATCTGTCGGCATCCAAACGCATGACGATGACACCGGTAGCACTTCTGGACAGCACCGAAATATCCGAAGCAGGGGTACGGATAATGGTACCCGCATCGGTGATCATCATGAGGTCATCATCCTCGGATACCGTAAGAATACCTGCTAAAAGACCGGTTTTTTCAGTAATATTCTGGCAAATGACACCGCCGCCGCCGCGATGCTTCATCACACGGAAGTCATCGAAGGAGGTACGCTTACCGATACCCTTTTGAGTAACAGTTACCAAATGCTTGGTGTCGTCTACTTCCACGGCACCCACCACGTAATCATCACCCTTGAGGGTAATACCTATGACACCGCGGGCAGAGCGACCCATAGCACGCACCTGGGATTCCTCAAATCTTACAGCATTACCTTGTGCGGTGGCCAGCACCAACTGGCTCTCACCAAAGGTATGCACAACGTATACCAGCTCGTCGCCCTCGTCCAGGTTAATGGCGATCTTACCGCCCTTGCGCTGATACTCGTACTCTGACAGCAGAGTGCGCTTGATGATACCCTTACGGGTAACCATTACCAAATATTCCTGATCCGAAAAACCGTCTACGCTGATGAGAGAGGTGACCTTTTCACCTTCGGCAAGATGCAGAAGATTGACAATATTGGTACCCTTGGCAGTACGGGATGCCTCGGGAACCTGGAAGGCACGCATGGTCTGTACGCGGCCCGTATTTGTAAAGAACAGAACTGTCGAATGAGAGTGAACAGACACTAACTTTTCGATGAAGTCCTCTTCCTTGGTGGTCATACCCATGATGCCCTTACCGCCTCTGTGCTGTGCGGAATAGGTGTCCGAAGGCTGACGCTTGATATATCCGGCATTGGTGAGGGTCAGTACGCAGTTGTGCTTCTCTACCAGATCCTCGTCAATGATCTCATTGGCCACAGCTTCAATGACGGTACGGCGCTCATCACCATATTTGTCACGGATGGCGGTCATTTCTTCTCTGATGATAGCCTTGACGCGGTTCATATCCCCCAAAATAGCTCTGTATTCCGCAATATCTGCCTGAAGAGCAGCGAGTCTGTCCTCGATCTTCTGACGCTCCAGACCCGAAAGACGGCCCAACGTCAAAGAAACAATGGCCTGTGCCTGTTCTTCGGAAAGACCGGGATTTTCAGCGGCGGCGAAATTGACAAGATCCAACTCACCGTTCTCGTCTCTGGCGGGGGTGGGGCCGTCAAAGCGCTTCATCAGGTTGATCTTAGCCGTAGGCGTATCGGGAGAAGAACGAATAATGCTGATCACTTCATCAATGTTATCAATGGCCATCTTGTAGCCCTCAAAAATGTGGGCATCCTTCATAGCAGCGGCCAAATCGTGCTTAACACGGCGGATGATAACATCCTTCTGATGAGTAATGTAATGATCCAAAATAGCCAGCAGACCCAAAACCTTAGGCTCATTATTCACCAGCGCCAGCATATTGATGGCACAGGTGTCCTGCAGCTGAGAATATCTGTACAGCTGATTGAGCAGGATATGGCCATTGGTCTCACGCTTATATTCAATGACGATGCGCATTCCGTTTTCCTGGTCAGACTCGTCACGCAGCTCGGTAATGCCTTCCACACGCTTTTCCTTGTGGAGCGTAGCAATAGCCTCGCAAAGCTGGCTCTTGTTGACACCGTAGGGAATTTCGGTGACTACAATACGGCGATTTTCTTCCTCAACCTCAGCCTTGGCGCGTACCATTACGCGGCCTTTACCCGTCATGTAGGCTTCCTTAATACCGTTGGTACCGTAAATGGTGCCGTAGGTGGGGAAATCAGGGCCCTTGATGAATTGCATCACATCAAAAAGATCGCAATCGGGGTTATCCATACGGTAGAGAGTACCGTCAATGACCTCACCAAGGTTATGGGGAGGAATATTGGTGGCCATACCGACGGCAATACCCATGGCACCGTTGACCAAGAGATTTGGAAAACGGGCGGGCAAGACGCTGGGCTCACGGAGACGGTTATCGAAGTTGGGCACCATAACCACCACTTCCTTGTCCAGATCCCGCATCATTTCGTCAGCAATTTTCTCCATGCGTGCTTCGGTATAACGGTAAGCCGCAGGCGGGTCACCGTCCACCGAACCGAAGTTACCCTGTCCTTCAATGAGGGGGTATCGCATATAGAAGGGCTGTGCCAGATGCACCATGGTGCCATAAACAGAGCTATCACCGTGAGGGTGATATTTACCCAGCACGGCACCTACCACGTGAGCCGACTTACGGGTGGGCTTGTCATGGGTGAGATGATCCTCATACATGGCGTACATCACACGACGCTGGCCGGGCTTCATACCGTCACGAACGTCGGGCAGAGCGCGGGCCACAATGACGGACATGGCGTACTCAATGAAGGATTTTCTCACTTCATGCTCCATATTTACGTCAATGATCTTTTGATTTTCAAACAGAAGGCTCTCCTGTTCTTTCGCCATTTCCCGTTCTTTTTTTCTGTTGATGCTCATGTTGTAAATTCCTTTTCTTTGGGTTTTCTTTAACAAGAATATTTTTTAAATCATTTAAATTTATTTTTAAGGTTTGAATTCCATTTTATTTATCAATTCGTTTCTTTAACAAATAAACAAAACCGTACAAAATCGGTGCTGTGAGTAAAGCCAATATCAACTCGGGCAAAAGGCTGCCCAAGAGATAGTGCATAAAGGATATATCGCCGCCTTTTATCATAGAAAGCAGCAGATCTACCATTCCACTGATGAAAATACCTAAGAGCGCATAGACCTCAAAAGAAGGCAGATTTTTAGCCAACCAGTCGTCAGCCAAAGCCCCCGCTACATATCCCAAAATACAATAAATAAGGGGCAAAAGCATGATTCCCCCAAGCAGAGGGGTCATATCCGCACATTCTGCCATAAATCCCCCCATCAGACCGCATACACAGCCTTCCTTTTCGCCTAAAAGATATCCGCAAGCCAATACAAATAAAAGACACAGAGGCGGACGTCCCGCGGGTAAAATAAAAAGGGGAATTTTAGACAGCAGGGTAGTATTGAGGGCGGCCAGCACGCACAGGCACAAAGCACCGATGATCAAAAGCTTGATGCCACGGTATGTAGACTTTTTTTGAGAATATCCACCCAGGTGCAGACTTCTGTCACCATAATCGGCGGTACCCTCATAGCGCTGTATTTTCATGCTCCGCCCTCCTCTTCGGGAATGTGATCTCCTTCGGTGTAGCGGAGATAAGAGGTAAGAATGATCACCTCATCCAAATCCGAAAAATCCACGAAAGGCGAAACTGTAATTTCCTGTGTGCGGCTATAGGGATTCACCTTAACATCTCCTACTCGTCCGACGGGGATACCGTAGGGATATACACTTCCCTGCCCCGAGGTGATGATCACGTCATTCTCTGTGATCTCCGCATCCTCGGCCAAATATTTCATCATGGCATTTCCATCGTACAGGCAGGAAAAATTTCCCTCTAAAAGTCCTTGCTCCCGGGTAGACACCAGCAAAGCCCCCACCGAAGAGGAGGTACTGAGAATTGTCTGTACATAGCATTGATTGATCCCCACCTCAGTGACCATACCCACCAGTCCAGATATTGTCACCACGGGCATACCCACCTTAATACCATGAGCACTGCCCTTATTTAAAGTCAAAAGCGTGGCATAAACGCCGCTTCCCACTTGTCCACCTTGCGCAATCACCGACGCGGCACACATATGATAGTCCTCGTGCTCCTGCTTCATGGACAAATACTCATAGAGCCAATATTGCTCCTGCAAAATGATCTCTGCATCCTGAATTTCAGCCTTGAGAGACTCATTTTCCTTTTCTAAGGCCTCTATTTCGTTCTTTAGCTTGTCCACATCCTCAAAATAAGACACAAATCCCGAAATACCGTCTTCGACCTTGGAAAATACCCATTGGAAGGGGTAAATCACGGTTCCTCCCACACGATGCAGGAGCGCACCCCAGCCCATCACGGCAAATACACCGCAAAACAGCGCCAGTGCCAGGGCTACCACGCATAGCTTCATGAGAAATCTATGCCGCTTAAAAAATGTTCGAAACACCTGGCGGATCGCACCTCCTTACAGCGTTTTTGGGACATTTCAACAATGTTATACAAGCTTGTCCACCCTTTGTCATTGTGGATAAGTCAAATTGATTTTTTATGATAAAAATTCTGTTTTTCCTGCATAAATTTTCCTGTTTTTTCAGGAAAATTCTTGATTTTTCCACACCCTGATTTTTATTTCAAATTCCTTATTTTTACAGAAAACACAAGGATTATTTCATGTTTAAAATTTTTTCCACAGAGTTATCCACACCTTGTTGATAACTTTTTGCGCATGAATGATTTATCAAAAGGAGCAACTTCTTCAAATTCGTGTCATCCTTGACAATATAACCATGATCCATGCCTTTTCAATGACATTTACATGACAAAAGCATGACATTTCTGTATTTTTATGAGTTTTCCACAGGCTGTGGAATATTTTGTGGAAAATCTATGGGCATCTCTAAAAACTCTATCTCTGAACGAGCCTACGTGAAAAAATTTTGTGTGAAAGTGCCAAAGAAAGTATTTCAGATTCGTCAGTGAGAGAGTTTTAGAAGTGGCCTCATATCAGATATCAAGATTTTCCGCAAATTTAGCGTTTTGCTCAATAAAGGCCTTTCTGGGCTCTACCTTGTCACCCATGAGCAGGGAGAACATTTCGTCGCAGATCATAGCATCCTCAATGGTCACACGCAGCAAAGTGCGGTTGGCGGGATCCATGGTGGTTTCCTTGAGCTGGCTGGGGTTCATTTCACCAAGACCCTTATAGCGGTCGGCTTCGATGTTGGTACCGCCCATCTCGGCGATGATCTGATCTCTTTCCTCATCGGAATAAGCATAGCGCACATCTTTGGGATTCTTATTATTTTTCTTGTGAATCTTATAGAGAGGGGGCTGTGCGAAATACACGTGGCCTTCCTCAATGAGCTTACGCATATGACGGAATAGGAAGGTTAAAATCAGCACACGGATATGAGAACCGTCTACGTCGGCATCCGCCATAATGATGATCTTACCGTAGCGGAGCTTGGACATATCAAATTCCTCACCGATACCGCAACCGATGGCCTGAATGATGGGCAAAAGGGAGGGATTGGTATATACCTTATCCAGTCTGGTTTTCTCTACGTTCAGGACCTTACCGCGCAGGGGCAGGATGGCTTGGAAGCGGGAATTACGACCCTGCTTGGCGGAGCCGCCTGCGGAGTCACCCTCCACCAAATACAGCTCAGTCAGCTCAGGGCTCTTTTCCTGACAGTCAGCCAGCTTACCGGGCAGAGAGGAGCCGCCCTCCAAAGCACCCTTTCTGGTGGCTTCTCTGGCTTTTCTGGCTGCCTCACGAGCGCGGGATGCGGCCAAAGCCTTATCAATGATGGCGCGGCCTACCGAAGGATTCTCCTCAAAATATTCAGCCAGCTTGGATGTAACGGTAGATTCCACCAAGGTTCTCATTTCTGAGTTACCGAGTTTGGCTTTGGTTTGGCTTTCAAATTGGGCGTTTTCCAGCTTGACCGACACAATGGCACAAAGACCCTCTCGTACATCTTCACCCGAGAGATTCTTGTCTCTCTCCTTGAGAATACCGGACTTATGTCCGTACTCATTGATGGCACGGGTAAGGCCTGCTCTGAAGCCTGTCTCGTGGGTACCGCCTTCAATGGTGTTCATATTATTAGCGAAGGTTCTGACATTCTCTTCATAGCTATCGTTATACTGAAGAGCGATCTCAGCAATACCGGTACCCTTCTCGCCCTTCATATAGATCACGTCTTTGTGAATAGGATCCGCGTGGCGATGCTCGGTCAGATACTCAACAAAGCTGCGAATACCGCCTTCAAAGCACAAATCATTGACGGTAGGTTCCCAAGTCTCGCCTTCGGCAAGAGGTTCTTTTGGAGAACGCATATCCGTCAGAACGATACGCACACCGCCATTAAGGAAGGACTGCTCTCTCATACGATTAAGAAGGGTATGATATTCAAACACAGTCTCTTCAAAAATAGTAGGATCCGGCTTAAAGGTCACCTTCACACCATGCTGGCGCTCGGCAGGGGCAGGACCCTCATTTTTGAAAGGACGAGCCACGATACCTCTCTCAAAGCGCTCGGTATAACGGATACCGTCCACGGTATCCTCCAGCTCTACCCACTCGGAAAGAGCATTGACCACCGATGCGCCCACGCCGTGCAGACCACCCGCGATCTTATAACCGCCGCCGCCAAATTTACCGCCTGCGTGCAGAATGGTATAGACCACCTCGGGGGTAGGAATTCCCTCCTTAGGGTGAATACCTGCGGGGATACCTCGGCCGTTGTCGGTAACGGTAACGCTATTGTCGGGATTGATGATGACCTCAATCTTGTCGCAATAACCGGCCAGCGCCTCGTCAATAGAGTTATCCACGATTTCATACACCAAGTGATGCAGACCGCGAATAGACGTGGTACCAATGTACATACCCGGACGCTTCCGTACAGCCTCCAAGCCCTCAAGCACCTGTATCTGATTCTCATCATATACCGTTTCAGGCTCCTGCGCCTCGCTCAACATTTCAATGTCCTTTTCTGCCATGTTTGTGTTTCCTTTGCTTTAGATTGTTTATACTTGGAAAACTTCTTGAAAGAAGTTTTCCAAACCTTTCAAGAACTTCTAAAAAATAAGTGAGTGATTAAAAAGTGAGATTACACCCAAAGGTATATGCCGCACTCCATGGGGCCCCTGCCCCATTTGGATATTTTTTTGTTTTTTTGGAAAACTTCTTGGAAGAAGTTTTCCAAACCTTTCAAGAACTTCTAAAAAATAAGTGAGTGATTAAAAAGTGAGATTACACCCAAAGGTAT
>SVTB01000027.1 GCA_015064015.1 Oscillospiraceae bacterium
CTTGGGGTTCTCGGCGGCGAACTTCTTCATGAACTCCACCAGAGCGGCGACACCCTCGTAGGGCATAGCGTTGTAGATGGAGGCGCGCATACCGCCTACAGAGCGGTGGCCCTTGAGGTTCTTCAGCCCTGCCTTTGCAGCCTCGGAGGCGAACTTCTTGTCGAGGTCGGGGTTGCCCGTGACGAAAGTGACGTTCATCATGGAACGGGAGCCGTCCTTAACGGGGGCGATGTAGTAATCCTGGTTGTCCAGGTAGTCGTACAGAAGCGCGGCCTTCCTGATATTCTTTTCCTTCATGGCGTCAAGTCCACCCTGCGCCAGGAGGTACTCGCAAACGAGACCCAGCATATAGATGGTGTAGCAGGGAGGGGTGTTGTACATGGAGTCGTTGTCTGCCATGGTCTTCCATTCCAGCATGGTGGGTGCCTTGGGGTCGCAGTAATCCAAAAGATCTTCGCGGACGATGACCACGGTGACACCGGCGGGAGCCATGTTCTTTTGTGCGCCTGCGTAGATTACACCGAATTTAGAGACATCTACAGGCTCGGAGAGGATGCAGGAGGACATATCGGCTACCAGAGGCACATCGCCCGTATCGGGAATGTAACCATACTTTGTGCCGTAGATGGTGTTGTTAAAGCAGACGTGAACGTAAGAGGCATCGGGGCGAACTATATCCTTGGTGACATCGGGGATGTGGTCAAAGTTGTCGTCCTTGGTGGTGGCGATGCACTTGACATCGTAGCCCATCTTCTGAGCTTCCTTGAAAGCCTTGCCCGAGAACTGTCCCGATACCACGTAGTCGGCCTTGCCGGTCTTGCCGATCAGGTTGATCGGAACGGAAGCGAACTGAGTGGAGGCGCCGCCCTGGAGGAACAACACCTTGTAATTATCGGGGATGTTCATGAGCTTGCGAAGGTCTGCTTGGGTCTTTGTGATGATTGCTTCATAATCCGGAGATCGGTGGGACATCTCCATGACGGACATACCGGACTCGCCATAGCAGACCAACTCGGACGCTGCTTTCTCGAGAACCGGGACGGGAAGCATAGAGGGGCCTGCCGAAAAGTTAAATACTCTGTTCATAATGAACCTCCGTGATGTAAAATGGTGTTTTCCGCAACAGCCTCAATGGTGTTGAAGAAAGGATCGTTAAAATATAAACGATTGTGTTTATCATATCATATTTGCAAGAGAATGTCAAGCGATTTTGCAAAAAATATTAAAAATATCATAAAAATGCAGGAATCGGGGCAAAAATATAAAAAAACAAGGACTTCGTATTGCAAAAATGCAAAATTTCCCAGGATCACTACATGCTGAAGAAAGTAAGTCATCTGAAAAAAATCAAAAAATCCGCAGAAAATTTTAAACAATCACTTGACAGCTTAAAAAGCTTGTGGTATAATATATATATCCCAAGGAAAGGAAGGGAGATTACTATGAAAAAATCAACCCGCATCATTTTGTCCGCCGTCATCGGTACGGTACTGACTGCCGTGTCTTACTATTTGATTTTGCCACCGCTGAATTTACAATCTACGGGATTTTGGTTGTATCTCTTGGCAGTCATCTGCTTTTATGGAGTGCCGTTGGGAGTCATTCAAACCAAGCCTTCGCTACGAAAAGGCGCTCCCTCCAAGTTTCGCGCCAATAAAGTGTTTGTGATTGTAGCAGCCGTTCCTGTGGTCGTGATGGTGCTGGGTGGCATTTTCTCCTCCGAGTTCTTTAATGCCACAAAGTACGCATCTGTTATTTCTGTCACCGAAGCCAAGTTCAGCGAGGATATGCCCGAGACAAACACGGTGACCAATATCTCGCTTATGGACAGCCAATCGGCAGCCATTCTTGGCAACCGTACATTGGGTGCTTTGTCTGACGTGGTCTCTCAGTACAACCTGAGCAATGATTACAATCAGATCAACTATCGCGGCACTCCCAAGAAGGTGGCCAATTTGGAATATGTCGATATCTTCCGCTGGATGAATAACGTGGAAAACGGTATTCCCGGTTACGTTATGGTGGATCCCGTTAACAATAACGCGGATTATATCAAGCTGGATACGCCCATGCGTTACGTGGATAGCGGTTATCTGGGGGACGACCTCATGCGCAAGCTCCGCTTCTCCTATCCTACGAAGATTTTCTCTTCGGTCAATTTCGAGATTGACGATGAAGGGCAGCCCTTTTATATCGTTTCCTGCATGAAGCCCCGTGTAGGCCTGTTTGGTGCCATGGACGTCAACGAGGTTATTATTTTTAATCCTTGCGACGGTTCTTCTGAGATCTATCCCGTAGTCGAGGCTCCCGCGTGGTTGGATAACGTCTACGACGGCTATCTGGCTTGCGAAAAGTACGATTGGTACGGTACGCTTTCGGGTGGCTTTTGGAACTCTGTGTTTGGTCAGAAGAATTGTAAGCAGACCACCGAAGACTTCGGTTATATTGTCATTGGAGACGACGTGTGGTATTTCACCGGTGTAACCTCCGTGACCAGCGACGAATCCAATATCGGATTTATCATTTCCAACGCCCGTACGGGTGAGTACAAGTATTATCCTGTCATTGGTGCAGAGGAATATTCCGCTATGGGTGCCGCTGAGGGCAAGGTGCAGGAGAAAGGTTATGTGGCATCCTTCCCCTCGTTGATCAACGTGGCGGGCCAACCCACCTATATTCTTGTGCTTAAGGATCAGAACGGTTTGGTTATGCTGTATGCACTGGTCAATGTGGAAACCCACAACATCGTAGCCACGGGACAGAGTCAGCAGGAGGCTAAGGAAGCATATCTTGAGCTGTTGCTGGATCGCGGCGTGATTACACCCGAGGAAAAGCCCGAGGTGGAAGCTCAGGATGCCGAAATTACGGTGACAGATGTTCGTTTGGCAACCGTTAGCGGTGAGACGGTAGTATATGTGACTGCGGAAAACGGTATTGTTTATAAGGGGGCCTTGGCCGAGGACGAGAGTTTGATCCTCCTGGGTGTTGGCCAAAAGGTGATGGTGGCTTATGAAGACACCGATCACGAAATGATCCGAAAGATCGTCTCCTGGGAGCCTGCAACTGAAAGCTGAAGAGTATTTTCAGATGTGAATTGAATACAAAACCCCCGAGTGCATAGCACTCGGGGGTAAGCTTTTCAGGGAGCTTTTAAGATCATTCCGTTCTCAAGGCGACGACAGGATCTTTCTTTGCGGCACTGCCCGAGGGAATGATACCCGAGAATAGGGTCAGTAGCACACTGATGGATATAAGCAGAATAGCGGCGGGAACAGGAAGAGTTGCGCGGAGTTGTTCGAGACCTGTGAGAGCTTTCAGGATGATGTTGATGGGGATGCACAAGAGGTAAGTGACAACCACACCCAAAAGTCCCGAAGTAAAGCCGATGATCATGGTTTCGGCATTGAACATACTGGATACGTTGCGCTTAGAAGCACCGATGGCGCGGAGAATACCGATCTCTTTGGTTCTCTCTTGTACCGAGATGAGAGTGATGACACCAATCATGATGGAGGATACGATCAGAGAAATGGACACAAAGGAAACCAGAACGTAGGTGATAGCGTCAATAATGTCCGTGACAGAGGACATGAGCATACCCACCATGTCGGTGTATTTCAGCTTGTCGGTTTCTTCAACACTGTTATTGTAGTCCGAAATGAACTGCTCAATGGCATCCTTGGATTCAAAGTCAATGGCATAGAGGTTGATAGAAGCGGGTTTAGCTTTTTCGGCATCATCCAAGGTGTCAAGAACGCTCTCATAGGTGGCATCGATCTGGGGAGCCATGGAATACAGTGTTTCTTCCAACTGAATGAAGGCTTCGTCATCAACGGTCAGGGTTTTCAAAAGCGCTAAGAAAATCTCATCGTTGACCGTCATGGTCTTGATACTGCTGGAAAGCTCGGTGTAGATGCTTTTCATAGCCGTTTCGCCTGCCAGCTCAATCAGGCCGGGAACAGGGAAAGGCATTTGCTCGGATTGCGGAATTCCCGACAGAGCTCCCATAACGATCTGCACATCCAGCGCGGGAAGAAGCTTGACGAAATTATCTGCTGTAATGGTGATGCCGCCCGTACCGTAGCTGAGCATGGTACAAAGGGTGGTAAGACCCATTTCATTGGCGGGGTTGGCCTTGGCCGCATTCAGTACAGTTTCAAAAATAGCAGCCTGCTTGTCAGAAGGCAATAGCATATACATACCCAAGAAGGACGTGGTATCCTTGACTTCGATTCGATCCGAGAACTCGGGATTGTTCAAAATCTCTTGGGTCATATAGGCGTAGAACATATCCATGGTAGCCTTGTCGATCTTATCAACCAGCTCGTGGATGGTTTCGGGGGTGTACTTTGTGCGCTCAAAGGGAAGGCCGGTGAGTACGTTGACATCGGGGGTCTCCTTCTGCTGGGAGATCACGCGGCTCTCTGTATTCTGCTCCAGAATGAAATCGGTAAAGTCTTTGGTGTAACCGATGGAGCCGGAAATGCTGTTTGCGGCGGATCCCTTTTTAGGGCGAATGATACCCGAAATCTTCAGCTCAACGCCGTTTTCGGTGATATATTGGGTCTGTCTGTCCTCATAGCCGGGCTCTTCACGAACGTCTTTCCAAATGGGGTAATTCTTGCCGTTGGAGGAGTAGGGTGTTTTGGCATCATTTTCTACATAGAAATCCTCGGTAGTCAGCAACATGAACTTCGTATTCAGGAGTTCCTCGTAGGTGAAAGGCTCAATTTCCTCGGATTCGTAGTTGCCTGCCATCAGATCGGCCATTTCTTTTTCAATGTTGGAGGGGTTACGCATACCCAGCATATACAGCGTCATCTTGCTGATCTGGTTGTTTGAGGTTACAACGAGCACGACCTCGTTGTACGCGGTAGGCCAGTTGCCTGCGATGACATCATACTGTTGATCTAAAAGCTCTTGATTGTCAATCATCTCGGAGAAGACGTTCATGCCCATGCCGCCGCTCATGTCCATGAGCTCAGTCATGCCGGAGAAAGCGCTACCCATGTTGTCAAAAATAACATCCATGCCGATCTTACGGGCAACGGTGATGGGATTGCCGTCTTCATCTACGTCTTCAGCCATGTTGAATACCTGCAGATCATAGTCATAGGTGTACTTGATGCCTGTCAGGTAAGGCTTCAGCTCGTCGTAATGAGCATCCAAATGTGCCTTGAACTTCTCCAGATTGTTTTTGGTAGTTGCACTCATGGCACCCATCATGGTGCCCATGGAGTCATCCACATAGATCTTATCGGGATCACGTTCTTTTTCCAAGGATTCCTGTACCTCCATCATGGCACCCATCATGGCAGAGAAGTCTTGCGTCTGTTGCTGAATGGTGAGGGGGTAAGAGGAAAGCGTGGATTCCTGCACGTAATCAATATATGCGGTCGTACCCTGAGATACTGCCAAAATCAGCGCAATACCAATGATACCGATGGAGCCCGCAAAGGATGTCAGTGCGGTGCGTCCCTTTTTGGTGAACAGATTGGTGAGGGACAGCATAAAGGAGGTGCCGAAAGACATGGTGGGCATCTTCTGTTTCTTTTTGCCTTTGGCGGCTACCTTGATGGCCTGTACCCGTGCATTCTCTTCGCTGATTTCTGTTTCCGTGAGGGGAGCGGAATCCTTCAGGATACAACCGTCCAGCATATTGATGATGCGAGTGGCGTATTCGTTGGCCAACTCGGGGTTATGGGTAACCATAATAACCAGACGATCCTTGGCGACCTCCTTGAGGATCTCCATGACCTGCACGCTGGTTTCGGTATCCAAAGCACCGGTGGGCTCGTCTGCCAAAATGATATCGGGATTGTTGACCAAAGCGCGGGCGATCGCGACGCGCTGCATCTGACCGCCGGACATCTCTGAAGGGCGTTTGGACAACTGATCTCCTAAACCCACAGCCTCTAAAGCCTCTTTGGCTCTTCGACGACGCTCCGCTTTTCCTACACCCGAAAGGGTGAGTGCCAGCTCTACGTTGCGGAGCACGGTTTGGTGGGGAATGAGGTTGTAACTTTGGAAAACGAAACCGATGGAATGGTTTCGATAGGCATCCCAATCTCTGTCCTTGTATTGCTTTGTTGACGTACCATTGATGATAAGATCGCCTGCGGTGTAACCGTCTAAACCACCCACAATGTTGAGCAGGGTGGTTTTACCGCATCCCGAAGGGCCCAAGATGGCCACAAATTCGGACGGACGGAATTGCAGATCAATTCCGCGCAGAGCGTGTACCGTATGGCTGCCTGCGGGATAATCCTTTTTAATACCTCTGAGTTCTAACACTTTTCTAACCTCCGCGTATTACGAATCCTTATGTTAACCGAATGTTAAATTTCTATTGATACGTATGGGTTTTTATATGGTATGATAGATTAGTATATCATTTTTGAAGGAAAAAGTCAATACGGATTTTGTCATTGCTGTGTGATTTTTTTGTGATGACGCAAAACTTTTATTTGCGCAAGAAATCCCGCAAGAATTTATAGTGGAAATTAAAACAAAATTAAGATAATTCGTTACTTTATTGTGAATAAACACGTCAGGCTGTTGACTTTTCATCGTCCCTCCGATATAATAACAATGATCATTATCAATAAAAAGGAGATGGTAACTGAACCATGGACAGTAGCGGCAGTAAAACCGATAGTAGTGACGGGAACTGTAATTGTGTGCGCGTAAGCCCCTATATTCATATGAATCGGGCGTGCCTGTTTTGCTATGGACGGAACAGGTAGGCCTTTTTGCGTCGTTTTTTAGATGTTTGTCCCCGAAAACTGCGCACAACGGTTTATTTATCACAAATTTACTTTCCCATAACATCACAAGGAGTTAAATAAAAATGTTAAGTGACTATATACCCCATATCATTATCATGGCGGCCTGTCTCATTTTGTCGGCCTATTTCTCAGCCACCGAGACCGCCTTTTCCACCATGAGCAAGACCCGCCTCAAGACCCTGGCCGAAAAGGGCAACAAGCGTGCTTCTTTGGCCGTCAAGCTGTCGGACAATTACGACAAGCTGCTCTCCACCATCCTGATCGGCAACAACATTGTCAATATCCTGTTGGCCTCTCTCGGCACCATCGTGTTCATCGGCCTTTTGAAGGACGAGGAGTTGGGCTCCACCGTCTCTACCGCTGCTATCACCGTGGTGGTGCTTTTGGTGGGCGAGATTACCCCCAAGACCGCAGCCAAGAACCGCCCCGAGGGCTTTGCCATGTTCTCCGCTCCCTTCATTCAATTTTTGATTTGGATCCTCACCCCCATCAGCTTCCTCTTTAATCTGTGGCAAAAACTGGTCAACAAGATTTTCCACAAGGACGAGGACGCCAAGACCTCCCAGGAGGAGCTGCTCATGATCGTGGATGAGGTCGAGCAAGAGGGCAGCATCGACAATGACGAGGGCGATCTGCTCCGTAATGCCATTGAGTTTACCGAGCGCAAGGCTGAAGATATTCTGACTCACCGTGTAGATTTGGAGGGTATTCCTCGCGATGCTACCAAGGAAGAGG
This sequence comes from Oscillospiraceae bacterium, assembly GCA_015064015.1. Taxonomy (GTDB): domain Bacteria; phylum Bacillota; class Clostridia; order Oscillospirales; family CAG-272; genus CAMEON01. Next base: position 7,524 of record SVTB01000027.1, read on the forward strand.
TGGCTGAGCTGTTTGCCGAGACTCGCTTCTCCCGTCTCTTGGTCTATGAGGATAGCATTGATAAGATCACGGGTGTCATCCACCTGAAGGATTTCTATACCAAGGACGGTATCATTGAGGATGAGCTGGAAACCATCATCACTCCTCCCGTTTACATTCACAAAACAGAAAAAATCAATGAGCTTTTGAAGCTGTTGCAGACCAATAAATCTCACATTGCCGTGGTGCTGGACGAATATGGCGGCACCTTGGGTATCGTCACTATGGAAGACATTTTGGAAGAGTTGGTAGGCGATATTTGGGATGAACATGACGAGGTTATGGAAGAGATCGTTCAGTTGGACGAAACTACCTATCGTGTGGATTGCAACACAAACTTGAACACCTTCTGCGACGAATTCGACGTCGATATTGAATCCGAAAGTGCCACGGCCATCAGCGGTTGGCTTATGGAAGTGCTGGATAAACTTCCTGTCATTGGTGACAGCTTCTCCTTTGAGCATTTGGATATCCAGGTTACAGAGACGGAGGATCACCGTCCCACCTATATTCGTGTCATTGTCAATGAAATCGAAGACGAGGAAGATGACGCCAAGAAGAAGGACAAAGATGATAAGAAGGACAAAGAAAAGGATAAAGATAGAGACGAAGAGCGTGAGGAAGCCAAGAGCGCACTGTAATGTCTGTCAATATGAAATCCCCCGATGCGATATCGCATCGGGGGATTGATTTTCTATGACTTGCGGTGGATCAAAAGGTTAATCCTTTTTCTTCAGCACCACAGCGGCAGCAATGGCGACCCAAATGACAGCAGCAGAACCAATGACGGAAGCACAGCTACCTCCGGCGGTGTTGTCTTTCTCGTCAGCAGGCTTATCCGTAGGGGCAACGGTGACAACGGGAGCCTCGGTGGGTGTATCGGTAGTCACAGGAGCCTCGGTAATAGCGGGAGCCTCGGTGGGTTCTTCGGTAGGAGCCAGCGTTGCCTCATCGGTAGGCTCCATAGCTTCATACAGCTCGTAAGGATCATTCTCATAGTACTTGATGTAGGCAATGTCAATGGTTTCACCAGCGCAATCGGTAGTTCCGGCGAAGGGAACCAAACCGATATTTACGATCCAGTCTTTCCAGTTTTCTTCCCACCCCATATCATAGACAACGTAACGCCATTCACCATCGGTCTTCAGATTCTCGGTGTAGGCAAATTCAATGTCATACTCGGGTACACGGGCGGAACGGTAAATGTGACCCAGATCACCACCCTTCTCAGAAGTGGTGCGGTACTTGACCACGGCATAGGGACCCAGGTCGGCACGGAGAGAACGGGGGTAGGTTTTACTCCAAAGGTAGGGAATGTCGTCCAGCGCGGTGATGCGTGCGAAGGATTCTTCACCTTCGGTGACCAGATCAATGGCACAGTTCTCGGTGATGAAGGTATCTATAACCTTCTGTTGCGACATATCCACGAATTCCATCAAGCCGTATTCCAGGTCTTCCTCGCTGACGCCGGGGATCTCCTCAGGCTTGATGTCAGCATCGTCAGGCTTATCGACGAAGGTGATGCGTGCGAAGTACTCAGTTCTCTTGTTAGAGTACTGCCCTCCGATACCGTGACAGAAGCCGACCTGCCAGTAGTTATCCACGGAGGTTTCCTGGCCGTTGACGGACAGAAGCCATGCATAATTGACTTGGTGACCGTTTTCAACGACGGTTTCCTTCAGGCCAAGAGCGGTCTGGAGGTGGATACGAACCTCGTAAACAACCTTCTGGTTTTCCTTATCGTAGAAGCCCACAAAGTCGGTATTGCTTTCAGGTCTGTAGGGACCCATCCAGGAGTGTGCCAAAGATTCACCGGTTTCGCTGTGAACGCCATAGCCCAGCTCAACGTATTTGTTGCCCTGGCCGCGGCCGGTGCTGTCAACAGGAGCGATACCTACCTGAAGCATATTGTAAGCATACAGATAAGAGGTGCCGCCCAATACTTCGGGGGTGCAGGTATGGCCGTTGACGGTGTCAACCTCAAAAGCGATGTACATATAAACACCGTCCTAGCCCCAGTAAGCGTCAAAGAAGCCGTATCTGGTCAGCTCGTAGAATTCTTCGAAGTCCTCCTCAGTGTTACCGCTGGAAATGGCCATGTAAGCTAAGTAGTCTTCATACATTTCGAAAGGTAGGTACTCACCTTTACCGATCTTACCGTCTAGGGTAGGAGATATAGACAGCCACGGAACTTCCCAAGCAGTTGTCTCTTCACCGGCCTTGCCGGCGATGATTTCTTCGTGCTTGGGCGAGTTGACCGCCCAGTGACCACCCTCACTGATCATGCCGTCTACTGCTGCGGAGGTGGGGGTCATGAACATAGCGAGGAGCATCGCCATGACGGATACCAGCGCGATTAGCTTTTTCATGTTTGTTTTCTCCTCTCTGATTGAGATAATTCTTGATAAGTCTCTCCATGCGTCGAGAATTACTTGCACATATTATACCAAAAATATAAGCGGGTGTCAATCAAAAGTTCCATTACTTGGGAATTTTGGTAATTTGAACAACGAATCAAAAGCAATTTTGGGCGAAATATAGACAAGCAATATGTTATAATTTTTCGATTCCTATTGACATATACCCCCGGAGGGTATATAATAAAGGTGTATTTCATCACAGGAGAAGGATAAGTCTATGGATCAGGAGCATATGTGTGTGTGCGGACGCACCAAAATCAGAAACGAGGAAGAGCAAAAGGCGCTGATTCACCGTCTGAACCGTATTGAAGGTCAGGTACGGGGGATTAGAGGAATGATAGAACGAGATGCGTACTGTGTGGATGTGATTACCCAAGTTGCGGCTATTACTGCCGCGCTGAATGCTTTCAATAAGGCACTATTGGGCGAGCATATCCGCACCTGTGTGACGGCGGATCTGAAAAACGGAAAAACGGAGACTGCTGAGGAGTTAGTTAACGTTTTGCAGAAATTGATGAGATAAATTGTTGTTATCAGGGGCTTTGCCCCTGAACCCCACCAAGAACCTTTTTGAAAAAAGGTTCTTGGAACTCTAAAAACTTTCATCAATATGAATTTGTTTTAAGAGTTTTTGAAGGGGGGAAGGGGAAACTTTTTGCAAAAAGTTTCCCCCGGCCGTGCCCCTACAAATAACAATTTATCATATTATGTCGAAAAGGAGGTATTTATATGAAACAATACAATGTCACAGGGATGTCCTGTGCTGCCTGCCAGAGCCGCGTGGAAAAAGCGGTGCAGGGACTGGCAGGGGTTACGTCCTGCTCCGTCAGTCTGCTGACACATTCCATGGGCGTTGAAGGCGATGTTCCCCCTGAAGCTGTCATTGCGGCCGTGAAAAAAGCCGGCTATGGCGCCTCGGTCAAAGGCCAACATCAACAGGGAAGTCAAGTGCTTTCTGCCGAAAGCACGGGCTTGAAGGACACGGAAACTCCCGCGCTTCTGCGCCGGTTGGTTTTTTCATTGGTATTTCTGCTCCCCCTCATGTATTTGTCCATGGGCGGGGTCATGTGGGGATGGCCTCTCCCCGATGTCATCCGCAATAACCCCATGACCGTTGGTCTTTTGGAATTGCTTCTGACGACCGCGGTTGTGGTGATCAATCAAAAATTTTTTATAAGCGGTACCAAAGGCGTTTTGCACCTATCTCCCAATATGGATACCTTGGTATCGCTGGGTTCGGCGGCTTCGTATGGCTATAGCGTATATCTTCTGTTGGATATGTCGTCACGGCTGACCGAAGGCGAAACAGATGCTGCGCATCATATCCTTCATGGCCTCTACTTTGAATCCGCCGCTATGATCCTGACGCTCATTACTTTGGGTAAGCTGCTGGAGGCGCGTGCCAAGGGAAAGACCACCAATGCCCTCAAGAGCCTTATGGAGCTGTCACCCCAAACCGCAACTTTGATACGCCACGGGCAGGAAGTAACGGTTCCTGTGGCGGAGGTCCGCGCAGGAGATATGTTTGCCGTTCGTCCCGGCGGGATGATTCCCGTAGATGGTGTTGTGAAAGAAGGCCAAAGCGCCGTGGACGAATCTGCCCTTACGGGGGAAAGCATTCCCGTAGAAAAAATGCCGGGAGATAGTATTTCCGCCGCTACGCTCAATCAATCCGGCTATTTAATCTGCGAGGCCACCCGTGTAGGAGAGGATACGACACTATCCGGCATCATCCGCATGGTCAGCGATGCAGCCGCCACCAAAGCGCCGATTGCCAAGGTGGCAGATAAGGTATCAGGTATATTCGTTCCTATTGTGATAGGAATTGCGCTTGTGGCCTTTGCTTCGTGGCTGGTCATCGGTGAGACTGTGGGATATGCCTTGGCCAGAGGAATTTCTGTGCTGGTTATCAGCTGCCCTTGCGCCCTCGGCTTGGCTACGCCTGTGGCGATTATGGTGGGAAGCGGCGTTGGAGCTAAAAACGGCATCTTGTTCAAGACCGCCGCCGCTTTGGAAGAGACGGGACGCGCCGAAATCGTGGTGCTGGACAAAACGGGAACTGTCACCGAAGGGAAGCCTCGGGTGACGGATATTTTGGCGACACGCGATGGAGAAGAAGAGAAATTGATGACGCTGGCATTTTCTCTGGAAGCTATGAGTGAACATCCCCTCTCCAAAGCAATATCCGCCTGGGGAAGGGAGGCGAGCTTGAAAACGTTGCCTGTATCCAAATTTTGCGCCATCCCCGGCAAAGGTCTGGAAGGCGTGATCAACGGGCAAACTTTTTGCGGCGGTAACGCATCTTTCGTCCAGACACGGGGGAGCATTCCGTTTAAACTTTTGAAGGCGGCCGATCGCTGGTCAAGGGAAGGGAAAACGCCCTTGTTCTTTGCCGCTGACGGTGATATCTTGGGCTGTGTTGCCGTGGCAGATACGCTCAAGGAGGACAGCACCGTTTCTGTCCAAGAGATGAAAGAGCTGGGACTTCATGTGATCATGCTGACGGGAGACAACTATGCTACCGCCCAAGCCATCGCTGTTCAGGCAGGCGTGGATGAAGTGGTGGCCGAGGTGTTACCCGATGGAAAGGAAGCCGTGATCCGTCAGTTGCAGACTCACGGTAAGGTAATCATGGTAGGGGACGGTATCAACGATGCCCCTGCCCTTACAAGAGCCAACGTAGGTATGGCCATCGGTGCCGGCACCAATGTAGCCATGGACGCCGCCGATGCGGTGCTGGTTCACAGTCGCCTGTCCGATGTGACGGCCGCGATTCGTCTGGGGCGCGCCACCCTGCGGAATATCCATCAAAATCTATTCTGGGCGTTTATTTATAATGTCATCGGAATTCCCCTGGCCGCGGGTCTGTTCATTCCTTTTTGGGGCTGGGAGCTGAATCCCATGCTGGGCGCGGCGGCCATGAGCTTGTCCAGCTTTTGTGTGGTCAGCAATGCTCTCCGCTTGAATCTGACTCGCATCCGATATTCCAAGGCCTACCGCAGAAAGAAAAAATGGAAGGGACATCTGCTGTCCTCTCCCCAAAATATTACCACAAATCATGAAAGCGAGGAATTGATCATGAAAAAAATTATGAAGATCGAGGGCATGATGTGCCCCCGTTGCGAATCCCATGTAAAAAAAGCGTTGGAAGCCGTGGAGGGTGTGGCATCCGCTACGGCAGACCATACCACGGATACCGCTGAGGTCATCCTCTCGGCTCCCGTGGAGGATGCGATTTTGAAAGCCGCCGTGGAAGCTGACGGATATACCGTATTGGATATTCAGTAAGTAACATCAAAAAATCCCCATTCGAAGCCTTTCGAGCTTCGGATGGGGATTTGCTTTTTACGTTGCTTTAATTCTAATTAGTGATGCGCTTCCAACCGTCGGAGCAACGTCGTCAGAGGAAGGATCAAAACACTTCCGCATAGATTGCCGATACCATGGGGAAGATCCGCGGGGATAAAGCCCATGCGCCACCAAACCATGGTTTGCTCCCATGTGAAATTCATGAGCAACATTTGAGAAGGAGCCCATAAAAGCCCGAAGGCAAAGCCGTGGGCGGTACAGATCGTGGTATATACTACGGGTGCCAACCACAAGGGCATTTTCTTGGGTAGTATCATGACCGCAGCCCATAAAATGAGCCAGACATAAAGATAGGGTAGCCACCAAAGGCCAAAGCCCTCCATCAAACCGATCAAAAATATGTACGTATAGATGGGGAAGAGTGCTTTCCAGCGATAGACCAAGGTATAAACGACAATGAACACGCCGCCCAAATGAACGTTAGGGATAAAATTCATGATCAGGTCGGCCGACATCATGAGAGACCCCAGCATGGCAAACACGGCAATTTCACGGATGGTCAGAAGCGGATGGCTTTTGCGATGTCTTTTGCGTTTCGGGATGCTCACTTGGATACCTTAAATGCGTAAGTCGCGCCGGCTTCAATGGTGGTAACATCCACGCCGGTCATGCCGTAGTCTCCGTTGACGTAAAAGGCCCAGTAGGTACCGTCTGTATCATAGTCGGTGGTGATACCGTTGACACTTTTGACGTACAAGCCGTATGGGCCTTCCTCGCCTTGAATCAAGCCCAGAGATATCAGTGCAGCTCCGACGGTGGTCTCGTTTGTGTGAATCTCAAATTTTGTTTCGTTGCCTTGTCCGTCTACTACGTTGAAGTAGAAGATCGTGTTGCCTTCTCCTTTGACGATCACTCCGGAGGATTGATCGCCTTCGGCTGTGCCGTCAGACGCTTGCGTGCCTGCTGACGTGCCCGCGGGAGTTTGTGGCGTTTCCTTTGTGCTGTCGTTACATCCTGTGATACCCAATGCCAGAGCCGCAATCAGCAGGGTACAAAGAAGCATGGACAGACACGGCTTTGCGTGCGTTTTTGTCATGTTCATTTTTCTTTCTCCTTGAAAGTTGTATTCACCTCAAAGTCGGCGCTCGCGGCTGTAGAAGAGGCGTTTTTGATGCCGGGTATTTCGACTTGGCGCGGGATTGTCGGCCTTCTCGGTTTCCCAATGACCTTGTCCCTCCGCTTGCGGCACGGAGGTTAGACCTTCCCTTATCATGCACCTCACGGCGACGGGCTCGTACAGGAGTTTCACCTGTTTCCCCGAAACACATCGAGGATATTATATCATATTTCATATGGTTTGTAAAGAGTCTTACGTCGGAAATTTCGCCTGTCTTCAGAATAGGAGACTTTTGTAAAAATATGGTTGACAAATAAATATAGGTGTGCTATAATGGTTATATATGCCAATTATATAATTATATGGAGGTATGGTAATGTATTGGATTTTGACAGCTTCGATTTTGTTTTATATTGTCCTTTTAGGTGGATTGACGGCTTTGTTTTCCAGAAAGCATAGCTGGATCGTTTCCCTGATGCGCATAGGTGTGGTCGCTGTATCCGTTGTGGCATCTGTTCCATTGTCCAAGCTGGTTGCAGATCTTTTGGGAGATTATCTGTACACCTTCTTGGAAGGATCCTTGAATTCAGATATGCTGAATTACATGAATGACGTTCCCCTTGCGGCAAACAGCATTCGTGTTATTGCAACTCTGTTGGTAGCACCTATTATCTTTACGGTTCTGTTTGTGGTAATTCGCCTGTTGCTCAGTGTTGTAATATGGATCCTGCGCCTGACGGTGCCTGCGTTGTCCAATGGTGAGACCGCGTCTGCCGCATCTATTTCCTTGGGTGCTGTCAACGGCGTTTTGATCGCGCTGATCACGCTGATTCCTCTGTGCGGCTATATCACCTTGGCCAATACCACCATGGAATCCTTGACCCATTTGAGTGGCTCCATCAATACCTCTCAAGAGCAGAGCGTTTCGGCTGATTATGAGCTTTTGGCTTCCGACAGTGCTTTGGGAGATACCATGGATATACTGGAAGAGGTGACCGGCATCACGGGTGAGATCGCTTCCGACCCCATGGTGAGTGTGATGGATTTTGTGGGTAAACCTCTCTTCACTTGGATGACCAGTGGTCGTATCCAAGGAAAAAATGGGCAAATTCCTTTCTCCCTGACGCAGGATCTTCCACACCTGGCCGATTCTTGCGGCCACTTGCTGACCTCTGTAGAGGCTTTGACGGATGGAGAGATGACCCAGCAAGACAAGGAGGAAGTAAGCGAAGCTTTGCAGGATGTTCTGTCTTCGACTTGGGTGGCAGAGCTGGCAGCGGAATCCATTGGCCACATTGCGGACGTATGGATTGCGGGCGATGACTTTTTGTCCATTAAGGCTCCCGATCTCGGCCCCATGTTGGAGCCCCTGATGGACTCTGCGCTTCGTGTTCTGTCCACAGAAAATGCAGATATGCTGCGCCGTGATGTGGATACGGTAGCAAGCATCGTGCTGGATCTTTCTTCCGCAGGCTTCTTAGAGGAAAATCCTGACTATGAGAAGCTGATGAAGGACTTGGGCGATACAGGTCTTCTTACCGATCTTTTGAAGAGACTTGAAAGCAATGTACATTTGGCACCGCTGAACACCGAGCTGAGAAGTCTGAGTGTTCGTGTCGTATCCGTCGTATTGGGCGACAAGCTCAAGGAAACCGATGAATATGATCCTATGATCGCTCAGCTGGCAGATGAGCTGAATAAAGTGTTGGATATGTCCGCTGAGGAAAGAAAAGAGATCATCAAGACTTCCGTCCAGACCGCGTTTGTTGATTACGGTGTAGAAGTGCCCGAGGATCTGGCCGTTGAGCTTTCGGAGCAGGCCATTGAAGAGCTGGGCGCCGACGGTGAGGTCACCCAAGATGAGCTGAAGGACTACTTCATCAACCATATGGATGAGGGTCTCGGTTTAACAGAAGACATCATTGGTGACGACTTTGAGGTTCCCGATTTGGGTGATGATTTTGAAATTCCCGATATCGGCGAATAAACTGTATAGTACAAAGGGTAGGCTCGCAAGAGCCTACCCTTTGTGTTTCAATGTTGTCTCATGGCGTTTCATAGCTAAAAAGCCCTCGGCCGTGCGGTCGAGGGCTGAAATATGATGGCGGACAAAAGGAGAGAATTATTCCGTCATCTCTTTCCATGTGCCGTCGCTGTAGATGCGGAACACATAGTCAGCGTGTCCGGCGTCGATCACGTCGCTGTCCTTGGGGACGAAGCCAATGTGGAAGGTGCGGTAATCATCGGCACTACCGCCACCGAAGCCGGAGGTGGTGTAATGATCTTCGGGAGCCTCAAAGGCCATGGTATTCAAAAGATCGGCAAGACCTGCCTTATAGTTTTCTTCTTCGCTTACAGGGGCAAAGTTCATACCTGCCTTGGCCTCGGGAATGGCCTCGTACAGCTCCTTGAGTTGGATCTCAGCCGCTTCCTCGGTGACGGGCGCGTCAAAGCGAACGAAACCCAGATCGGCGTAGCGGGAGATATAGGTATCTGCGAAGTAGCTGTTTTCCTCATTTTCGATGAGGTGCTTACGATAGACGTATACGGCTCCCGCGCCTGTAATCTCACCGTCGGTGTTACGGGTCACGTAGGAGAGGATGTCCTCGTTGGCGGCGAGCTGTAAGCCGCTGTAGTCGTCGCCCCAATGGGCATCATAACGCTCTTCGTATTCCTCCAAGGCTTTCAGATATTGCCAGGAGTCCTCACCAAATTTGGCCTTGGCGGATTCCAGCTTTTTGAGATAATAGTTGAGGTTACCGCGAAGAGGCTTGGAGAGATTGTCGGTGTCGTACTTCCAGATCAAAAACGCCGTATTAACATCCAGCGTCACGTTGCGTTTGCCTGCATGAAGTCCTCCAAAGCCGAAGCCACGGAGAATATCAATATAGGTCTTGCGATCCTCAGGGGTGGCGGGATCTAAGCCCTCCCAGGTCTCGTGTCCGTCATTGGGATAGGAACGGGTAAAAAGGCTGTCCCAGAAGGTGGTGATATCCACCGTTTCTCCCTCGAGGCAATCAAAGGTCATAAGAGCCAGATTGTCTCCCCAGAAGCTGTCCTGGGTTTCTGAGTTCACGATACTGTCATCGGAGGTATGTGCATCCTGAGAAATGAGGTACATAATGGACGTGGGAGCCTTTACAAAGTCATCCGGAGTGGTTTGCTCGACACTGCCGTATATTGTATCGGTCAAGGGCGAGGTGGCGGGGTCATTTTTGAGCAAGAAGGGCAATGAGATCGCGCCAACCGCCAGGATCAGGGCAAGGCTTGCCGCCATAGCTCCGATGCGTAAAAAGCGGAAGGTTGTGAAGGAATTGGGGTGGCGGCTCATGGAGGCTGCGGCGCGGTTAACCAGCTTTTCGTCCGTGTCAGACAGCGCATTAAAAAGATCGTGATTTTTCATAGATGAATTTTCCTTTCGTACTATGGGCGGTGATGCTTTACAAGAGCCCGTGCTTTTCCAGATATGATCGGAGCTTTCTTCGTGTGCGGGACAGGCTGGCTCGGATATGAGCTTCGCTGATCCCTTGCTTTTGGGATATTTCGGCCGTGGAATACAGAAAATAATATCGGCACAGGAATAGGTCGCAATCCCGTCGGGGAAGATGTTGCAAAAAACGGTTGATATATTCGCCGATTTCTCTGCGAAGATATTCATCTGCTACACTTTCACCGTTGGATATACATTCTTCAAGCTCGTCCAGCGCTATGGTGATCTCACCACCGCCTCGTCGCAAGCTATGCTGATTGCGAAGACGGTTTAAGGCTGTGTTTCGTGTGATCTTCGCCAAAAAACCGCGAAGACTTTTGGGAGCGTGCGGAGGAATGGAATTCCAAAGCTTCAAATATACGTCGTTGACACATTCTTCGCTGTCCTCCCGATTTTCAAGGATACGGTAAGCTACTTCCATACAGTATGCACCGTACTTCAGCTGAGTTTCGACGATAGCGCGCTCATCTCGCCGATTATAATACTCAATAATGGTTTGATCTTCCACGGGGGCTCCTTTCTGCAAAATGGAAAACTGTCAGGATCCTTCACCTATATAGACACGCTTTCTGTGAAAAGCGCAACGGAAAAATAGAAAATTTTAAAAAAATGACCCGTGACCGCAGTGCGAATCACGGGTAAGATGGGATTAGTCGATGATAAGAGTACCAAAATATTCAGGCCTATGAAAATCCGCCTTCTCAGTACCGATGGGATTCCACATACCGTAGTGGATCACAGCGGTCTTGTCACCGCACTTATAGAAGTTGCCGCGGAAGGTATAGCCTTTTCCGAAGGGAATGCTGCTCACACCGAGGATCTTGCAAAGCAGAGCCGTGGGAATCTCAGCGGTCACTTGCCAGTAGCCATCGCAGACCGCGCCATTCACAGGGAAAAGCTCGCCCTCCGACAGATCGGCCACGGGGGTGCGAGCGTGTCGATCAGGCCCAATGCAGGATAGGAGTGTGCCGAGGCTATTCATCTCCATGTTGATGTAACGGCCGTCACCGAGCCAATCGCAAAAGAACTCCATGCAAGAGTCGGTGTAAACGGGATCGTTATAGTTTTGATAGACCGCTTTGGGGTTTATTTCCTCGCAAATCATGCGAAGGATAAAGCCGAAGCCCTCCACATAGACCAGCTTGGCTGTAGTGGTGGGGGCGTGACCCACATACCAGAAGAAGTTATCGACGCAAGCGGAGGGAATGGCCTCCCAATTTATGTTCTCTGCCAGCGTGCCTGCGGGCAGGGTGGCAATTTTGTATGTCCTGCTGTCCATATCAATCAAAGTAGCCCTGACGGTAGAGCAGCTCTGCGATCAGCACGGCACCGCCTGCGGCACCGCGGAGGGTATTGTGGGAGAGACCCACGAACTTGTAGTCAAAGAAGCTGTCCTCGCGGAGACGGCCGAGGGTCACGCCCATACCGCCGTAGATGTCGCGGTCGAGAGCGGCCTGGGGACGGTTGTCTTCCTCAAAGTAGGTGATGAACTGTGCGGGGGCGTGGGGCAGGTCAAGCTCCTGGGGCAGACCCTTGAAGTCAGCCCAAGCCTGCAGGATTTCTTCCTTAGTGGGCTTGTTCTCGAACTTCACAAACACAGCGGCGGTGTGGCCGTCAGTGACGGGTACGCGGATGCACTGGGTAGTGATGAGGGGAGCATCAGCCTTGACGATTTCACCGTTCTTCACTTTGCCCCAGACGCGCAGAGGCTCCTGTTCGGACTTTTCCTCCTCGCCGCCGATGTAGGGGATGACATTGTCGATCATTTCAGGCCACTCCTTAAAGGTCTTGCCTGCGCCGGAGATAGCCTGATAGGTGGTGGCCACGACCAAGGTAGGTTTGAACTTGAGCAGGGGGGTGAGAGCGGGGACATAGGACTGAATGGAGCAGTTGGGCTTGACGGCGATGAAACCGCGCTTGGTGCCCAGTCGTGCCTTCTGTGCCTCGATGACAGCAAGATGCTCGGGGTTGATCTCGGGGATCACCATGGGCACGTCGGGGGTCCAGCGGTGAGCCGAGTTGTTGGAGACTACGGGGATCTCGGCCTT
>SVTB01000028.1 GCA_015064015.1 Oscillospiraceae bacterium
ATATACAGCGGCGAGACCGTGACCACCACCCTCGGTACCTTTGAAAACTGTCTCCGCATCCGCGCCCGTACCAGCCAGAACGAGAGTCCCGGCATCACCTATCAGAACACCGACAAGGACTACTACTTCGCTCCCGGTATCGGTCTTGTCCGCATCATCACCTACGTCACCTCCTACGAGGACATCCGCATCTATGATCTTGTGTCCTACAAGGGCACGGGCGAGGGCTATATGCCCATCGAGGACGGTATGGAGCGGCATTATAAGTACCTCAATGAAAAGCAGCCCAACGTCCACGGCGGCACGAGCTATTATTATGTAAAGGATGACAAGGGCAAGCTGATCATTCTGGGCGATCAGCTTGGTATGATGGACGTGGAGGAAAAGGGTGAATAATACGGGAGACAGGAGTGCGTAATGCGATAAATTGTTGTTTGTAGGGGTACGGCCGGGGGAAACTTTTTGCAAAAAGTTTCCCCCATCCCCCCTTCAAAAACTCTTGAAACAAATTCATATTGATGAAAGTTTTTAGAGTTCCAAGAACCTTTTTTCAAAAAGGTTCTTGGTGGGGTTTAGGGGCAAAGCCCCTGATAAACAACAATTTGCATGACGAAACTCCCCCTGCAATCATATGAAATACAAACCCGCTCCGAGGCATCTCAGGGCGGGCCTTTTTTTGAAAGTTCGCATTAAAATTCTTGCAAAATTTCATGAAGCAGCCGTTTCCCTATTGACGAAGCAACGAAAAAGTGGTATAATAAATTATCTGCTTTTTCAATTCGGAGGTATTGCTATGAACGCAGTCACTTTATATGATAAAGGTATGTATCTCGTGGACGGTGTCCCCGCAGAAACGACCGCCGTTTCTCCCGATGAGGCACGCAAGGGCACTATCGCGTATTCTATCCTGAACGCCCACAACGTATCGGGCAACATGGACAAGCTTCAGATCAAGTTCGACGCTCTTGTGAGCCACGATATTACCTACGTGGGCATCATCCAGACCGCCCGTGCCAGCGGTCTGAAGGAATTCCCCCTCCCCTACGCCATGACCAACTGCCACAACAGCTTGTGTGCCGTGGGCGGTACCATCAACGAGGATGACCACGTGTTCGGTCTGTCCGCCGCCAAAAAGTACGGCGGTATCTACGTCCCCGCCAACCAGTCGGTCATCCACTCCTACGCCCGCGAGGAGCTGGCGGGGTGCGGCAAGATGATCCTGGGCTCGGATTCCCATACCCGCTACGGTGCTTTAGGTACCATGGGTGTCGGTGAGGGCGGTCCCGAGCTGGTCAAGCAGCTCCTGAAGAATACTTACGACGTGAACCGCCCCGAGGTGGTCATGGTCTACCTCCACGGCACTCCCAAGCGTGGTATCGGCCCTCACGACGTGGCTTTGGCTCTCGTGGGCGCGACCTTTGGAAACGGCTTTGTTAAAAACAAGGTGCTGGAATTCGTGGGCCCCGGGGTGAAGGCTCTGCCCATCGACTTCCGTAACGGTATTGACGTCATGACCACCGAAACCACCTGCCTGTCCTCCATTTGGGTCACCGACGAGGTGGTCAAGAAACACTATGAGGTACACGGCAGACCCGAGCAGTACAAGGAACTTGTCCCTGCCGACGTGGCTTACTACGACGCCATGATCGACATTGACCTTTCCGAGATGGAATCCATGATCGCCCTGCCCTTCCATCCCTCCAACGTCTACACCATCCACGATTTCGTGGCTAACGCAAAGGAGATTCTCGCAAGTGTGGAGACCGAGGCCGCCGAGAAGTTCAAGAAAGCCAAGATCTCCCTTGTGGATAAGGTACAGGCTGACGGATCGGTCATGGCCGACCAGGGCATCATCGCGGGCTGTGCGGGCGGTATGTTTGACTCCATCGACGAGGCCGCCGCTATCCTCAAGGATGGCTCTACGGGCAACGGTTATTTCTCCTTGTCTGTCTATCCCACCTCTGTCCCCGTCTCCTTGGAGCTGACCCGCATTGGCGTGACGGCTGACCTGCTTTCTGCGGGCGCTGTCATCAAGCCCTCTTTCTGCGGTCCCTGCTTCGGCGCTGGGGATGTTCCCGCCAACAACGGTCTGTCTTTGCGCCACACCACCCGCAACTTCCCCAATCGCGAGGGCTCCAAGCCCGGCGAGGGTCAGCTCTCGGGCGTAGCCCTCATGGACGCCCGTTCCATTGCCGCCACAGCACTCAACGGCGGTAAGATCACGGCAGCCACCGACATCGACTATGACTACACGCCCCACGAGTATCATTTCGACAAATCCGTGTATGAGAAACGCCTTTACTACGGCTTTGGCAAGGCTGATCCTTCTGTGGAACTCATCATGGGTCCCAACATCACCGATTGGCCCAAGCAGTATGCTTTGACCGAGAACATTCTTTTGGAGCTGGCGGCGGTCATCCACGATCCCGTCACCACCACCGACGAGCTGATCCCCTCGGGTGAGACTTCTTCCTACCGCTCCAACCCCCTGCGCCTGTCCGAGTTCGCCCTGTCCCGCCGTTGCCCCGATTACGTGGGCAACTCCAAGGCCGTGGCCAAGCAGGAAGCTGACCGCCGCGAGGGTGTGGTGTCCGACAAGCTCCGCGCCGTGCTGAACGCCGTGGGCAACGCCGACGAACTGGTGGAGAACACCCAGTTCGGCTCCTGCGTCTTTGCCAACAAGCCCGGCGACGGCTCCGCCCGTGAGCAGGCAGCGTCCTGTCAGAAGGTGCTGGGCGGCTTCGGTAACATCTGCTACGAGTTCGCTACCAAGCGTTACCGCTCCAACTGCATCAACTGGGGTATTTTGCCCTTTACGCTTGATAAAGACACCCCCTTCGAGTATGAAGTAGGCGATTGCGTCTTCGTTCCCGGTATCCGCAAGGCTGTGGAGAACGGTATTGAAGTCATCCCTGCCATGGTGGTTCGCAAGGACGGCTCTGCGGAAGATATCACCCTCTACCTGAAGGGCCTGACTACCGACGAGAAAGAGATCATTCTGGACGGATGTCTGATGAATTATTACGCGAAGAGATTGAACTGATAAATTGGTGTTTAGCGGCGAAGGCACGCGCCCTATACCCTCCCCTTTGGGGAGGGGGGACCGCAACGCGGTGGGTGAGGTAAAAATAGAAAATGTGTTTCACTTCAACGATTTTTGCCTCATCCACCATCCTTCCCCAAAGAGGAAGGTCAAGATGCGAAGCCTCCGCATCCCTTCAAACACCAATTGGAATCCCCCCACAAAAACGAAAGGAGCCTACGTCATGGCAAAATATCCCATTGGATTCTGGAATTACCCCTCCGTCACCACCACCCCCGTATCCGAGGTAGCCCGCTGGGACAACTGCGGCATCACCTGTAATCAGACCCCCACATTCAGCTACGCCCACCATGACCCCGCCCTCATGACCGCCTTTCTCGACGAGATGCACAAGCACGACATGAAGGCTTTCGTTTACATCAACGACCTGAATTTCCATAATTTCAAGGAGAATCCCGAGTCCTTCCGCGCCGTGTACGAGCGTGCTTACGCGGATTTCGGCCATCACCCCGCTACCTTGGGCTTCTTCATTGGAGACGAGCCTCTGCAACCCAACGAGTTTGCCGCCTGCATCCACGCCTATCAGATCATGCGTGAGGTGTCCCCTGAGCTCACCCCCCTCCTCAACTTCAACCCCTATTGGCTGGGCATCGAGACCGACTTTTTGGGTGGTCAGAAATTTGAGGATTGGCTGGATCACTTCATCGACGCTTCGGGCTGTCCCCTCATCTGCTACGACTGCTACTGGCAAATGAACCCCGAAGAGGAGGGCACAAATTCCTACTTCCTCAACCTGAACAAGTACACCTCTGCAGGTAAGCGCAAAGGAGTCAAGGTGTGGAATACCCTTCTGTCGGTAGGTCATTTCCGCTACCGTGTCCCCTCGGAGGACGATCTGCGCTGGCAGCTTTCCACCACCGTGGCCAGCGGCTGTGACGGTATTCTATGGTTCTACTACTACGGTCAGAACAACGGCAACAACTACCGCGGTGCTCCCATCGACGAGCTGGGTGAAGAATCCGAAACCTATACTCGTATGCGCCGCGTGCAAAAGATTTTCCACCGCCGCTACGGTGAAATGATCACCCGCCTGAACCATGGGAAAACATGGCACTTCCAAAAGGCCTACGGCGACTATCCCCTGTATATGTGCTACGATATCCCCCGTCTGCGTAAGATGGAAAGTGCCCACGGCATCCCCGGCATCGTCAGCACCTTCTACGGAGAAGACGGACAAATGTACCTATGTCTGTGCAATAATTCCCCCTTTGAATCGGGATTGTTCTCCTTCATTTTCGATCCCGGCGTCACCTCCTGCACCCGCTACTGGGACAACGGCCGTGAGATCGACTTCAAGGCCTATCACCACGATGCCGTCTATCAGGAGCATTCCACCTTCACCAAGATCGGCGTGTACCTGGCCCCCGGTCAGATGGAAATCTTCAAGGTGGGCTTTGATCAGTAAGCTGACTCATTATTGATTGAAAGGAGCTCACCATGTACCACGGCACCTACAAATTTGCCATCAACCTCATGGGCGGCTCAGGGCTGTCCATTGACGAACACGTTGCCTTGCTCAAAAACATCGGTTGGGACGGCTTTTTCACGGGATGGAAGCCTGAAAAAACGTCTGAATTTGCCGCTGCTGCCGAGAAGTACGGTATGGTCTGCACCTCCATTCACGCCCCCTTTACCCAAGTACGGTATCTGTGGGACAAAGGAGAGCTGGGCGAGCAAGTCACAAGCGAGCTGATCGAGTGCGTCCGTGATTGCACCACCCACAAGATCCCCGTCATGGTCATCCACCCCTTCATCGGCTTCGGAGAGCATACGCCCATTGAGGCGGGACTTCGCAATTTCGGTCGTATCATTGGCGTTGCCGACGCTCTCGGTGTCCGTCTGGGCTTTGAGAACGTGGAGGGCGAGGAATATCTGGCCGCCATTTTTGATCGCTACGCAGGGCATCCTTCCCTCGGCTTCTGCTTTGACACGGGCCATGAGCTTTGCTACAACCGAGGCAAGGATATGCTGGCGCTGTACGGTCACGCTCTGTGCCACACTCATTTTAACGACAACGTGGGGGTCACAGGTGAGGATATCTTCTGGACGGATGACCTTCACCTTCTCATGGGAGACGGCATCGCGGATTGGTCGGACATCATGCGCCGTATCCGCGCTTGCGATTACGACGGCATCCTCACCTGTGAATTGACTTTCAGTAACAAGCCCGGAAAAGCTACCCATGACGGATATGCATCTATGGGGCATGAGGCCTTTTACAGGCTCGCTCTTGAGCGGATGAGAGAGATCGCGGAGATGCAAATTGGAATTTAGCGGTGGGTTTGATGTCACCGTAGGGCGGGGGCTTGCTCCCGCCGAAATCTCAAAAAAGCCAAAGATAAAAAAGATTTTTAGGCGGTAGCGCCGGGAGCAAGCCCCCGCTCTACAATCGCATTAACGCACCGACAAAACCAAATTTTGAATGAACAACAATTTTCCAAAGATTCGGAGGTATTGAACAATGGAAAAGATCAAAATGACAACCCCCCTCGTCGAGATGGATGGGGACGAAATGACCCGCATCCTTTGGCAGATGATTAAGGATGAACTGCTCCTGCCCTTCGTAGAGCTTAAGACCGAGTATTATGATCTCGGACTTGTTAAGCGTGAAGAAACCAAGGATCAGATCACCATCGACGCCGCCAACGCCAACAAAAAATACGGTGTGGCTGTCAAATGTGCCACCATTACCCCCAACAAGCAGAGGGTAGAGGAATACAACCTCACCGAAATGTGGAAATCCCCCAACGGTACCATCCGCGCCATTTTAGACGGTACCGTGTTCCGCGCCCCCATTCTCATTGACACCATCCGTCCCGCTGTGCGCAACTGGAAGAAGCCCATTACCATCGCCCGTCACGCCTACGGTGATGTCTACAAGAGCACCGAGTACCGCGTGCCCACCGAAGGCAAGGCCGAGCTGGTGTTCACCGACAAGGAGGGCAACGAGAGCTTCCGTCAAACCATTTACGACTTCGAGTGCCCCGGAGTTCTGCAAGGCTCCTATAACAAGGATTCTTCCATACGCTCCTTTGCTCATTCCTGCTTCCAGTACGCCATTGATACCAAGCAGGAGCTGTGGTTCTCCACCAAGGATACCATTTCCAAGCAGTACGACCAGACCTTTAAGCTCATTTTCCAGGAGATCTACGAGGAGAATTATAAGGCTAAATTCGATGAGCTGGGCATTCGCTATTTCTACACCTTAATTGACGACGCGGTGGCGAGAGTCATCCGCTCCGAGGGCGGCTTTATCTGGGCCTGCAAGAACTACGACGGCGACGTTATGTCCGACATGGTGTCCACCGCCTTTGGTTCTTTGGCCATGATGACCTCGGTGCTGGTCTCCCCCGACGGCAACTACGAATACGAGGCTGCCCACGGCACCGTCACCCAGCACTACTACCGCTACCTCAAGGGCGAGGAGACCTCCACCAACCCCATGGCCACCATTTACGCATGGTCGGGCGCCCTCCGCAAGAGAGGCGAGCTGGACGGTCTTGCCGATCTCGTGACCTTCGCTGACAAGCTGGAAGCCGCCTGCATCCAAACCTTGAATGACGGCATCATGACCAAGGATCTTGTGGGTCTTGTAATCCCCGAGGCCAAGGCAAGCGTCAAGGCTGTAAACTCCAAGGAGTTTATCGCGGCGATCAGAGAGAGATTGGAAGCGGCGCTGGCTTGTTAAACAAGCTTCCCTGCAATTTAATAATCGCCTCAAAAACTCCCTTAACAAAAAACTTCCTCGCACCTCTCTCGCCAATAGAGCTTTGAGAGTTTCCCTAATGATAACAGCACCCCATTCCTCAAAGGAACGGGGTGCTGTTTATTTATGGAGCATCTATATCGTCATCAAACGCGGGGTAGGAAATTTGCCCGTATATTTCATGCGCAAAGTGTATGATTGCATCCGCATTGCAGAAAAATTCATTCTGCCATATTTCGGCATCCAACGTATACCCCATTTTCTCAGCCATTTCCATGGACGCACAATCATCCTCACAAGCGATGTAGAGTTCACCTGTGAAGCATTCTGCATAGTGCGGAACGATCTCTTCCAGCTCAGCCTGAAGCTCAGCTTTAAAATCGACATCCCACAAGCTGTTCTGCCCCACATATTTGCTTTGATCGCGAATATTTAAAAGTGTGTCCGAGCCGTCGCTCTCCTCCCAAGAAAAGTAAGTTTCCTGCAAAACGACATTGGACATCGGCTCGCTTCCCTCAGGCGGGGGCGTAAACGTATTGTTGACCTGCAGGCCGAGAAATACAAAGGTATCTACCGGGCCGCCTACGGGATCGGTTTCCACAGGAGCAGGTCGGAGATAGCACAAAAAGCCCAGATTAGGCATGACCATGGTGTGAGATTCGATCACGGTCCCATCATCGTTCAAAAGCTCTAAAGTGATCCGGCGATCATCTTCAGCTCCCTCGGAAACCGTGATCATCATGCGCATGACCTTGGATGTATATGCGCCGTCGATCAATACACGAGTGAAAAATGCCGTGTCCGAGCGATATACCCTTCCTTCGGGAACCTTCATATTGTGAGCAAGTGTAAGCACCTTTTCAAGATCAGAAAGTTCCGGTTTTGTATCGGAAGTTCCATCCACCGAGCTGTTGATGTCAGAAGGGCGTGTATCCGCATCATCCGTATCTCGGTTCTCCTGCACTTTCTCTGAATCCGGTGGCTCAATGCTTCCTGCGAGGGCACCGGGACCGTCGGAGGCATTGCCTGCATAAATGATGCCGGCCATGGCACCACCTGCCACCAGGAAACAAATGAGTGCTACGCCAAATCCGCTGTTGAGCCAGTCAAGGAAACGACGGATAGGCCGTTCCTTTCCGCCCTTCGCAGTTAAGGCGCTGATATAGGCGTTGTCGGCTTCCATCACATAATTCTTGTCGATCTCTCCGAGCTTCTGAAAAATCGTCATCTTATCAATCTTCATACGGTATATCCTCTTTCTGTCAGATAGATGCGCAGTTTTTCACGGGTACGCCAGAGGCGGTTAGACACCGCTCCAACACTCATGCCAAGGGTCTCCGCTAAATGCTTCACCGAATGAGCGTGCCAGTAGCGCAGAACGAAAAGGCAACGATCCTCCGCGGACAGGCCGTGAAGAAAACCATTCAGCAGGTTAGGCAGTTCTCCCGCGTCTTCTTCCTTCATGGGAATACATTCGGCCAGCTCTTCCAAAGAAAGCTCTATATCGTGATGTCTCCGCTTGGTGCGTTGGGCCTGATAGCGATTGATGGAAATATTCCGTGTAATGGTCCCCAAAAACAGCCGCAAAACACCGGGTCTTTGAGGTGGAATACTATACCAAGCCTTGAGCCACGTATCGCTAACACATTCCTCCGCATCCTGACGATTATTCAAAATATTCATAGAAATTTGATGGCAGTAACTGCCATATTTTCGATCCGTCTCGGAAATGGCCTGTTCTTTTCGGGCAAAATACAGTTCAATGATATCAAGATCATCCATGCGTATACTCCTTCCCGTGTATTCTTTGACAAGTTTCTCTCCGCTTTATAAGACAAGATTTTTCGATGAATCTCACAGATTTTCAAGGAAATTTCAAAATATTATCAAAACGCTCTTGACGGAAATCTATACAGATTCTGCCGCAAGAGCGTTTCATATCATGTGGTCACCTCCAAAAAACCTCTTACCGACGAATCGGCGGCACTTTTTGGGGAACTTCTTCACCCCTCGTTTTGCGAGGGATATCTTCTTTACATAGCTCCTGTACGCGTGCGAACTTTTATTTGAATTGCCTAACAAATTGCTCTCTGCTCGTTTAGCAATAGTTTTTTTGAGATGCCCATGTATTTATATTTTTATATTTCGTCCAAGGATCTTTGCCCGCTTTACAGTGGGCTTGAAGGTGACCCATTCCCGCTTGCCCGGGCAGAGGCGGTACATACCCAGCACGGACAGAATATACCACGCCGAGGTGGTTCCCGTGTCCTCATCACCGGGGAAACCGTCTACGGTCGGAGCAAAGGCCTCCTCTGTCAGTTTTTTCACCCAATATTCGGTCTTTTCAGGCGCGCCGAGCGCCGCATACAAAAACGGCAAGTGGAAGGAGGGTTGGTTGGAAATGGCCATTTGACCGAAGTCCACGAGCGCCATTTCAGTCATTTCGTGGATCTCAAAGCCGTAGCCCATGACGCGGTAGCGTGGCGGGGTGGTAAACAGCTCGTCCAGCTTGGCGATGAGAGCCTCCCTGCCGCCGTGAAGCTCGGCAAGTCCCTCTATATCATGAGGCACGGCAAAGGAATTCTGCCAAGCCGAGCCCTCGGTGTATTCGCCGCCCCAAACGCAGGGGTCAAATTCTTCGGACATGGTTCCCTGCTCATCTTTGCCCCGCATAAAGCCCGTGGTGGAATCGAATATGTTCTTATAGTAAGAGGCGTGACTTATATATTCTTCAGCCACATCTTTCTGTCCCAACATCTCTGCCACCGTGGCGATACACCAATCACCGTAAGCAAAATCTTGGGTGAGGTTGACGGATTCTCGGTGCTCGTTTCTCGGCACGTATCCGTATTTTCGGAAGGAGATCGCGCCGTTGCGGCCGTAGCGAGGATCCTCAGCCACACGGGTGGCATGATAAAGCATACCCTCAAGCGCCGTTTCCAGCACTTCCCGGCTGCCAATGCCGTTGGCGGCGGCCTCAGCGATCACCGCATCGATCAGCGTACTTGGCATGCAGTCCACCGCTCCCATGCTGGTACAACGGGGGAGCCAACCGCCGTCACGGTAGTCAGCAACAAAGCCCTCCAGCATCTCGGCAAATTCCGCGCGGGCCGTGAGCGTGAACAAGGGAAACAAGGTGCGGTAGGTGTCCCAGAAGCAATTATCTGTGTATCGTACCCCCGATCTCACACTACCATCGTAGGGAGAGTAATGGACGGGAAGGTCCTGTTCGTCAAATTCGTAGGCTTTTCTTGGGAACAGGAATGTACGATAGAGGCAAGAGTAGAAGGTTCTCATTTGGATATCATCCACCGCCTCAATCTCAACACGGCTGAGCTTTTCTTCCCAGCTCGCCTCGGCACGCGCCCTCAGCTCGTCGAAGGACAGGGCTCCGCACTCTCGGTCGATGGCGGTCGAGGCCATAGCCTCGCTGATATAGGAGATACCAATGCGCGCCTCCACCACCCGCGCGTTCACGGCTGCGTGGATGCAAGTGCTTCCTTGCTCGCCTTGAACATAGCTCCTTTGGGTATCTAAAGCATTATCCGAGAAGCGAACAGCGATGTAAGCATGGAAATTTTCAGCATAGCTCAGAGCATGGCCGTCGGTCACGCCGTATATCGTGGAGGTTGCGGGGTCAATGCGATAGGTATAAGTCCCGAGAACGGGCAACATGGATAGGTAGGAAGGACGGTCATCTCCGAAAGTCAGGCGAATGGCGGCCCCACGATCGGTGGGAGTCAGCTCAAAAGTGCAATTTGAGCGCAAGAAGTGGGTCTTGAAATAATGCGGCATCTCCACCGTGTCAGCTCTTCGGATACCTGACCACGCGCCGTCACCCGTGGCGGCTACGCAATCATTCTGGGGCATCAAAAGGAAGGCTCCGTAATCTCCCACCCACGGGCTGAACTGGTGGGTCAAGCGAACGCCCTCGGCAAATTCATGATCCGGCTGGTAAAACCAAGCTCTTTTCACCTCGGTTTGCAGGCAAAAGGCAGCCATGCCGAAGGGCAGTTGGGTCAGGGGCAAGGTGTTACCAAAGGAGCGTCTCGGATGGGACTTGGTTCCCATTTTTATATTAACATAGGGTAGATATTTCATCAGATACCTCCGAATACAAGAGTTATATAGGGCTAGGGCCGCATAGGAGGTTCCGTCCCCCTGTCAAAATTCTAAAGAATATGGATGCAAAACCTTTCCCTTTCATAAATGGTTTTGGAAGAGGGTCAAAGGAGAACTCTTAACATAAAGTTCCTCCTGCATATCCGACAACGCCCCCATAATCTCAAATTTCCGAAATATATGCCACCGGCTCATATCCAAGAGCAGCGATCACCCCATCCCAGCGTGCCCGCATATCGCTGTCGGGATCATGATAGAGAACGGGGCGAAAACCGGCGTCCAAGTAGGTTTTGATGGCAGGCAGACGAAAATCATCGGTGGTCAGTACCGCATGAGTGCATCCCCGCTCTTCCATCATACAGAGGGCATGGGAAAGCATGGCGTGACCGATTCCCTGGCCTCTGTATCCGGGGAGCGCGGCCACCATATGAAGGTAGCCTTCCTTATTTTGATGGCATACTGATGCAGAGGTAGCCACACGGCAACCGTTGAGATCCACTACAAAAAACAAATCCTTCTCGGGCACAAGATCTGGATATTCCAAAATGGTGGATTTGAAGCAGTCCTCTCCCGCATCTGGTGGTAAAAGCCCGTGGCGGCAAATGATGATCCAATCCCAAATTTCCTCGGTGCTTCCCGTGAAATATTCGTAGCGGTATCCCTCAGGCAAAGGCCTTACCCTGACGGGAGCGTCCATCCTGAGCATTTTCAGTTGTTGCACGACAATGTCTCCCTTATGCGCAAAAAGTTAAAAATTAAAGCTCTCTCCCAAATGATTGACAAATACCCGTTTGATGCCATTTTCCTCAAAAGTTATGGCGGTACCGGTATACTCCCCTGCCTTGTGACCGCCCTTGAGAGGGATAGGATGATCCAGACGCGCGGCGGTAAGCAAAGTGTTGAAGGTAGGCTTGGGGTTGCCCGTGAAGAAATTTGGGGTCTGCTCTCCGACGGCATGATGATGCCCGCAGATGAGCAGGTCGATCTCCATTTGATTAAGGCAGGCGATCCATTCCTCGTAAATTTCAGGGTTTTTGTCCTGATATGCCCGTCCGGAATCCGTAAAATTGATGTGGCAAACAGCGATCCTGTGTCGGATACTTTGATCTTTGAAATCTCCTTTTGCAACAAGGGATTTTAAGTATGCCGTCTGAGCGTGTCGGAAAGGAAGAAAATCTGCCACACCGCCGTATTCGGGACTGCCGTATTCAATAGAAGTATCGGGTTTATCCTCGCCACAGTCCAGCACAACACCCCAAACCGATCCTGCACGGAAGGTATAATAAGTCTTGCCATCCCGCAGGGGGATATAATCACCCAAATTTTCGGCCATATAACCACGCGTATCATGGTTGCCGCGGACATATAAAGCAGGAATTTCACCCTTGGTGATCTCGGCGGCAAGGCGATGGAGCGTCACCACTTGATCGCGGGTAGCGGCAGAGTCACCAATATCGCCCACCAGCATGAGCATATCTATACGGGATCGGGACAGTGCCGCTTGTGCGGGGGTCACCGCATCTCCGTGCGTGTCAGCCAATACAAAAACCTCTATCTTCCCCTCCGCCGGAACAGGCGTAAAACAATACTCGTAGACCTCGGTGGGCTCGGGCTTGGGATAGTAATTACAATGATCAGCCAAGGGGGCCAAATGTACCCGATACTTCTTGGCCTGGTCTAAAAGAATCATGGGCACCTTGATTTTATGTACCTCGGTATCGGTACACATGACGCCGTTCATATTGTCCGTAAAGGTCATACCATCCACCACTACGGAGGCCAAGGCAGGGCGGCGACAAATGAAGATGATCTCATAGTCATCCTCCACCATAAATACGCCGGGATGATACGTAAGGGTTGGCTCATCCATAGGAATACGAGGACAGGGGTATGCCATGTCAATTCTCCTCCTTTTCAATCTCCATGTAAGGGGTAACGTCGATCTTGGCAAGCTCAGCGGCAGGGATCTTAGACTTGGCGCGCTCAAAATACTGGATGTTGTTACGGAGCATGAAGGTGAACTGGTTGTTGGGAGTGCGCCCCTCAGCGGCGCTGACGTAAAGTAACTTGCGGAGCAAATCCTCGGAGAGGCGGACGGTGACAGTATAATTTTGTTTCATAATATTCTCCTTATGTGATATGGAATTGAGATTACCGGGGAAAAGCTTCTTTCGAGAAGATTTCCCCGGCTCCCTTTCAAAAAGCTCAAACAGATTTGAAAATGTTTTTTAATTTTGAGAAAATCCGAAATCTTTTTTAAAAGGATTTTCCGGCGTGGGGAGAGACCCCAAGCCCCTCTGTAAAACAAATGTGACCCTGCGGGGCGTATACCAAAAGGGACGGCCACGCAGGGCCGCCCCTACAGGATCGGTATGTCAACATTCAATTAGCGGGATACCTTGGACATCTTAGTAACGCCGTTGTAGTAGCGCAGGATGTGTAAAGCCTTCTCGGTGGCCTCAAAGTACACCACCTGCAGGTCTCCGTCCTTCTCAAACAGGGCATAATAAATATCAGCCGCCGACATAGAGGACACAAACACATGATTCTTAGTCAGGGACATGGTCTCCAAATGCGTCTGCGCTTCTTCTGTGTATGGCGCGATCTCGCGCATATCTTTGATATGAAGCTCCAACACCTTCTTGCGGCGCATACCGCCGTTGATGCGGGAAAATGTCATGATACCCGAGGTCATAGAATATTCCAGCTCGACGTTGAAGAGCTTCCAGAAATACAACACCACGCCAATAAAAGACAGGGGCAGGATGGCCACGGGATACAACTGAAAGGCCAGACAAAGAATGAAGAAACCAACGGGAACGCTGAGCACGCCGATACGGCACAAAGTCTTTTTCAGCTTACGGGTGCCTGCAGGTTTTTCATTGACAACGTATTCGTAGGTGTTAGATTCATGCATGGGGAGATACCTCTTTCATTTCAAGTATGTCATAAATTCATATTGCCAGTATATTATACCATACATTTAGGGAAAATGCAACCAAAAAATATGTAAATTGTAAATTTTCACAAAATATTGTTCCTACCCTTGATTCTTGTGGGAAAATGTAGTATAATATAATGAATCTATATATTCAAGTCAAGGAAGCCTTGTGGAGCTCGGTAGCCCAACCCGGACATACTGTTTTGCGCCCGGCTTATTTGTACCGCTGAACGCGGCGGAATGGAGGTTATTATGAAAGCAGTCATCACCGTTACAGGCAAAGACAGCGTGGGTATCATCGCCAAAGTAGCCACCGCTTGTGCCGAGTATGATGCCAATATCGTGGACATTTCTCAAAGCGTATTGCAGGACTATTTCGCTATGATCATGCTGGCGGATATCAGCCGTTTGAGTATTGATTTTTCCCTTTTCGTGGACAAGATGTCGGATCTTGGCAAGACGCACAATTTGGAGATCCACACCATGCACGAGGATATCTTCAACACCATGCACCATATCTGAGAGGTCTGACATATGCTGGATACAAGAGACATTCTCGAAACCATACAAATGATCCGCCAGGAAAACCTGGATATTCGTACCATCACCATGGGCATTTCCCTGTTCGATTGCGTCAGCGACGATGCGGATCGCTTATGTGATAAGATCTACGATAAGATCACCAAATCCGCCGAGCATCTGGTGGAAACGGGTTGTGATATTGAAAAGAAATACGGTATTCCCATCGTCAACAAGCGTATCTCCGTAACCCCCATCTCCTTGGTTGGCGGTAACCTCTCCCCCGATGGCTTTCTCAAGGTGGCACACACCCTTCAAAAAGCCGCAGATACTACGGGCGTCAACTTCATTGGCGGTTTTTCCGCCCTCGTCCATAAGGGCATGACCGTGGGAGACCGCAACCTTATCTCTGTCATTCCCGAGGCGCTGGCCGAAACACAGCTGGTCTGCTCCTCTGTCAACGTAGCTACCACCAAGGCCGGCATCAACATGGACGCCATCCGTCTTATGGGCTCTACCATTCGCAGAGCCGCCGAGCTGACGGCTGACCGCAACTCCATCGGCTGTGCCAAGCTGGTGGTCTTCGCCAACGTCCCTGAGGACAACCCCTTCATGGCAGGCGCATTCCACGGCGTTGGGGAGCCTGATACGGTGATCAACGTGGGTGTCAGCGGTCCCGGCGTGGTTAGCTCCGCCATCAAACGAGCCGGCGACTGTGACCTCTCTGCGTTGGCGGATATCATCAAAAAGACCGCCTTTAAAATCACCCGTGTAGGTCAGCTGGTGGCCTCTGAAGCGGCTGATCGCTTGGGTGTCCCCTTCGGTATCATTGACCTTTCTCTGGCGCCTACTCCCGCCATCGGCGACTCGGTGGCGCATATTCTGGAAGAGATGGGGCTGGAATCTTGCGGCGCTCACGGCACCACCGCCTGTCTCGCCATGCTCAATGACGCCGTCAAAAAGGGAGGCGTTATGGCATCCTCCCATGTTGGAGGTCTGTCAGGTGCCTTCATTCCTGTGTCGGAGGACGCCGGCATGATCGCAGCCGTGGAGCGCGGTGCCCTCTCCATTGAAAAGTTGGAGGCTATGACCGCTGTCTGCTCCGTGGGTCTTGACATGATCGTCATTCCCGGTGACACCACCGAGGAAGTCATCTGCGGTATCATTGCGGATGAAATTTCCATCGGTGTCGCAAATACAAAAACCACCGCCGTTCGCGTTATCCCCGCCATTGGTAAGGAAATCGGTGAAGAACTTGATTTCGGCGGCCTTTTAGGTCACGCTCCCGTCATGGCTCTGAGATCCCACTCCCCTGCCAAGTTCATTCACCGCGGTGGCCGCATCCCCGCCCCCATCCACAGCCTGAAAAATTAAAAAATTCATCTATAGAAAGGAAACAAAAAACATGAAAATCGCAAAGATCATTGGTACTCTCGCATCCGCAGGCGCAGCCGTTGTCGGCTTCGGCACTAAGGCACTTGACTTCGCTGATCACATCATTCACCGCAAGGAATACGAGGCTCTTGCAGCTAAGAAGCGCCGTAATCGCATCATTGGCATCACCCTCGGTATCATCGGCGGTGTTGTAGCCATCCTGCTCTTCCCCTACAAGTTCGTAGTGGAGAAAAACGGCGACTTTGAGATCCGCACCCTCCTGCTCCGCATCTACCGCAAGACCGAGGACTACGATCTGCCCGAGGGAGGCTCTGAGGCCTTCGACATTGAGGACGCCGAGGACGGCGAGGTTGTAGAGTGCGAGCTCATCGAGGCTGAGGACTAATCCAATCCTGTGATCGGCCTTTCTCTCAAACGATACCCTGCGCGATTAGAGCACGTTTGAGAGGAAGCCTGACGATCTTCCTCCCGCTTCAAACGGGAGGAGGGATCCTTAAATTGATATGACAGATCTCATCAATTCCCTGAACCTTTGGGAACTGGCGGCGCAGACCGTGGGCATTTTGGCCATGGCCGGATATTGCCTCTCCTTCCAATTCAAAAAGAGCAGCGCTTGTATTGCCATGCAGCTTTTGGGCGGCGGTCTTTTCTGCCTTCATTTCCTGATGCTGGGCTCTATTGGCGGATGTCTCATGAATCTAATCGGCGTTTGCCGTGCGATCGTGCTTTTGGCGGGGGACCGTGTTCATAAGCCCTTCGTGCTGGGCTTTCTCATCGCTCTCTTTGTGGGGGGAAGCATTGTCTGTGTTGTCTTTTCGTGGGACAGCCCATTGGTGTTTCTCACCTGCGCAGGACAAATTGTGGGGCTTCTTGGCCTGTGGTCAAAGAATGCCACAAAATTGCGACTTGCCCAGTTCTTCGGCACGTCCCCCGCATGGATCGTGTATAATATCATCAACCGCTCTGTAGGTGGTCTCCTTTGTGAGATCTTCAATATGCTTTCCATCGCTGTGTATTTTTTGCGCGTGAGAATAGGCAGAGCTAAAGTAACCGAAAAGGAACCGTAAGCGTATGCTTGACTTACATGACGTGACCACCCCTGCGCTGGCATATCTCGGAGATTGCGTTCTCGAAATATGCGTGCGTACCTATTTGGTGTCCGAAATGGGCCTTTCCACCTCAGCACACCTGAATCGCGAAGCCCTGAAATTTGTCTGTGCCTCGGCACAATCCAAAGCCATGGATGCCCTTGAGCCGATTCTCTCCCCCGAAGAGCTGGCAGTTTTTAAGCGTGGGCGTAACATGGGACACGGAAACATACCCAAAAACGCTTCAGCCAAGGACTATCGACGTGCCACCGGCATGGAGGTGCTTTTTGGATATCTGTCCTTGTCCGGGAAGGAAGACCGCATTCGTGCGCTGTTCCGCTTGGGCTATAATCTGGCTCCCCCGGGAAACGGCTCCGCGACCGTAAAAAAATGAAACAACAAAGGAATCATTGATTATGAACCATCCCCGTGTTAAACTCACCATCGCAGAGGCGGGCGACGAGCTCGTCACTTTGGGTGATATCATCGTTGAACTTTACCCCGACAAAGCACCGGCCACAGTAGAAAACTTTCTCTCTCTTGTGAGAAGCGGCTTCTATAAGGGGCTGATCTTCCACCGTGTCATTAAGGGCTTTATGATCCAAGGCGGCGGCTTTGATTATCGCTTTGTGCAAAAGCCCGCTAAGACCATCCACGGCGAATTTATCGCCAACGGCTATATGGCCAACGATCTGAAGCACAAGAGAGGCGTTCTTTCCATGGCACGCACCTCCGATCCCGATTCCGCCTCCTCTCAGTTCTTTATTATGCATGAAGACGCCCCCCACCTGGATGCCCAGTATGCAGGCTTCGGTGCCGTGGTAGAGGGTATGAGTGTGGTGGACAAGATTGCCTCCTGCAAAACTGGTCGCTACCAGTTCTACACCGATGTGCCCCGCACCTGCATCATGATCAGCGAGGCTTGCGTTCTTGAAGACGTATAATCTTTAAAAATACATTTTACAAGGAGAAAAAACATGAAAAATACAGGTTTGATCATTGCTCTGGGCGTGGTCAGCGGCATTGCTGTCGCCGCTACCGCAGCTCTCTGCACCAAAACCGGCAGAAATGCCGCTGAAAAGGCTACCGACAAGGTAAAGGAAGTATCCGGCAAGGCTGCCGCCAAGACAAAGGAAGTTTCCGGCAAAGCTGTTACCAAAACCAAAGAAGTATCCGGTAAGGCTATTGCTAAGACCAAGGAAGTCTCCAATCTGGTTGCCGGCAAGGTCGTTGACACTACCAAGAAGGTGTCCGAGAAGGTTATCTCCAAGATCAAGAAGACTCCCGCCATTGAGGCTACCTGCGAAGAAATCTGCGAAGAGACTGTTTGCGAGGAGACTGTCGCAGAGGAAGTTGCAGCTGAAACCGTTGCCGAGGAAGAACTTCCCGAAATCACACCCGAAGAGGTATAATCACATAAAGCCCACAGGGGCTGATAAAGGCCGTTGCATTTTGCTACGGCCTTTTTTGAAAAGAAGCATGAATTGAGTTCACACAAACCAAAGCAAAAGGTTTCACGCATAAATTCATCCCCGAAAATGGAACGCTTCCCATTTCGCCTAATAGCGGGGTAAATTGCAAGATATATTTGTGCCGCCGTTGGCGGCAGACTGGAGTTTATTATGAAAATATGTGTACTTGATGCCGCGACCTTGGGAGAAGATCTTGATCTTTCTCCCCTGTCAGCAGTCCACGAGGTTACCATTTATCAGCAAACACCGCCCCCTCTTGTGCGAGAGCGTATTGTGGGACACGACGTAGTGATTATCAATAAAGTCAAGCTCAACCGCGACACCCTGCCTGAAGGTAAGGATGCCCCTGCCCTCATTTGCATCTGCGCCACGGGCTATGATAACATTGACCTAACTGTTTGCCGTGAGCGCGGCATCGCGGTTTCCAACGTGGTGGGCTACTCCAGCGAAAGTGTAACACAGGTTACGGTAGGATTGGTTCTTTCTCTCGTATCTCATCTGAGCGCGTATACCTCCGTTACCGCCAACGGCTCCTACACCCATGGAGATTGTGCCAACCGTCTTACTCCCACCTATCATGAGATTTCAAGTATGACTTGGGGTATCCTGGGTGCAGGAAAGATTGGATCGAGAGTAGCTGACGTGGCACGGGCCTTGGGTTGTCGCGTACTGACCTGCCGTCGTCATCCCGATGGTCAAAGCGTGGATCTTGATACCCTACTCCGTGAGTCGGATATCCTCACCATTCACACCCCGCTGACCTCTGAAACACGTGGACTCATTGGAAAAGAAAAGATCGCTAAAGCTAAGCGCGGTCTAATTTTGGTCAACATGGCGAGAGGTGCAGTCACAGACGAAGCCGCCCTTGCCGAGGCTGTGCTTTCAGGCCATATCGGAGGTTTGGGTGCCGACGTGTTCAGCCTCGAGCCCTTCCCCGAAGACCATCCTTTTTTTGCCATCCGCAACCACCCTTCCGTACTGTTAACCCCTCATATGTCATGGGGAGCTTATGAAGCCAGGGCCAGGTGTCTTGATGAAGTGCTTTTGAATATTCAAGCCTTCGCCAATGGCGAAAAGCGCAATCGCGTGGATTGACCCAACACATTCAGCAACACATGGAAAGGAGATCCTTTTATGACCCCCGAAAAACACAACCTTCCCTTGAAGATCGTGCACAACTTCCCCTACCATCCCGGCACACCCCTTGATGAAAAAAAGCAGGTGGTAACAAACTATCTTTTAGACATCATATCCCGCGGCTTCGGCGGCATCGTCACCAATGTGTCCTTCCGCAACTACACCCTTGACACCGAGGAGTGGGCCGTCATGGCCTTTGCCGCCGACGAGTGC